>JABFYB010000701.1 GCA_013361475.1 Hamadaea sp. | reverse complement strand
GAGCGGTCAGCGCTTGCGGAAGGTGGTCGCGACGAGCAGGGCCACCACCGCGAATCCGGTCGCGACGCCGAACGCCGTGGTCATGCCGTGCATCGTGGCGTCGACCGTCGCCGAGCCGCCCGCGGCGGCGTTCCGGTAGGCCGTGCCGAAGACCGTGACGAGCACGGCGATGCCGAGCGAGGCGCCGGTCTGCTGCATGGTCTGCATCGCGCCGCCGGCCGCCCCCGCGTCCTGCGGCGGCACGTTCGCCATGATCGTCGGCGTCAGCGGGACGAATCCGAAGCCCATGCCCAGGCCCATGAGGAGCATCGGCCCGAACACCCCCGGGAAGTACGCCGTGTCCGGTGTGAGCCGGGTGAACCAGAGCAACGCCAGGATCATCAGCGGGATGCCGGTGAGCGCCATCCGCCGCATCCCGACCCGGGGCAGCAGCCGGGGGACCAACCGGGTCAGGACGAACATCGCCCCGGCCATCGGCAGGAACGCCAACCCCGTACGCAGGGCGTCGAATCCGCGTAGGTCCTGCAGGAACTGCGTCAGGAAGAAGAACGTCGACATGCCCGCGGCCGGGCCGAGCAGGAAGACCGCGTACGCCGAGGCGCGGTTCCGGTCGCGGAACAGGCGCAGCGGCAGCATCGGCTGACGGGTACGCGCCTCGATGGCGAGGAATCCCGCCACCAGCAGTACGCCGCCGCCGAGCAGCGCTGCCGTCCAGGGATCGGACCAGCCTTCCTCGGCGGCCCGGGTGAATCCGCCGACCAGCGCGGCGACGCCGGCCGTCGCGGTCACCGCGCCCGGGATGTCGAGCCGGGCCGGGTGCCGCTCGGGTTCCCGGACGAACCGGGGCGCCAGCAGGACGGCGGCGAGACCGAACGGGACGTTGATGAAGAGCACCCAGCGCCAGGAGACGGCCTGGGTCAGGATGCCGCCGACGATCAGCCCGATCGCGAATCCGGCGCTCGCCATGCCGGAGAGCAGGGACAGTGCGCGCAGGCGGGCCCGGGTCTCGGTGAACGTGGTGGTGATGAGCGCGACGGTGCTGGGCCCGGCGAGTGCCGCCCCGACGCCTTGGGCCAGCCGGGCGACGATCAGCCAGGCCGCCGAGGTGGCGAACCCGCCGAGCAGGGAGGCGACGGTGAACAGCGCGACGCCGGTGACGAAGATCCGGCGGCGGCCGTAGATGTCGCCGATCCGGCCGCCGAGCAGGAGCAGGCCGCCGAAGGTCAGCGAGTACGCGGTCATCACCCAGGACAGGCCGGCCGGGCTGAACCCGAGGTCGGCCTGGATGCGCGGCAGCGCGACGTTCATGACGGTCGCGTCCACGATCAGCATCAGCTGGCAGGTGAGCACGATCGCGAGGGCGAGGCCGGCCCGCTGCGGCGGGGCCTCGCGAGCCGGCGCGTCCGTCGGCGGCAGCGCACGGGTGGGCAGGGTCTGCTGTGACATGAGGGACTCCTCGGAGAACGCAATAAACGGAGACTATCTCCGGTTACGTCCGTGAGTTAGCATATGGAGGAGTCCTCCGGTTCGCAAGTCTATCCGGAGAATCTCTCCGGATAAAGGGAGTGAGCCTTGCGGGCCGATGCGCGGCGTAATCAGGAGCGGCTGATGGCGGCCGCCCGTGACGCGTTCACCGAGCACGGGGAGAAGGCTTCGCTGGACGACATCGTCAAGCGGGCCGGCGTCGGACCGGGCACCCTCTACCGGCACTTCCCCAATCGCGAGGCGTTGCTCGGCGCGATCTACCAGGAGGGCGTCGAAGGGCTGGCGGCCCAGGCCACCGAGTTCGCGGCGACGCTGCCCCCGATGGAGGCGCTCATCGCCTTCCTCCGGGTCCAGGTGGACTATGCCAAGAGCAAGCGCGGCCTGGGTGTGGCGGTCAAGGCGACGCTGGACAGCGAGGGCGAGGTCCTGACCTTCTGCCGCGACACTCTGCGCGGTGCGCTCGGCGACCTGCTCCGGGCGGCTCAGGAGACCGGCGAGGTACGCGAGGACGTCGACCCGGCGCTGCTGCTGCGGCTGACCCACAGCGTCGCGATGGGCAGCGAGAACGCGCCCGACCTGGCCGAACCGATGTTGCGGGTGGTCGTGGACGGGCTACGCGCCCGGTAGCCCCAGCACGTCGGCGAGGTCGAACTTCACCGGCTCGTCGAGCTGGGCGTACGTGCAGGACCGGGGTTCGCGGTCGGGCCGCCAGCGCACGAACTGGGCCGTATGCCGGAAGCGTGGCCCTTCCATGTGGTCGTATCGCACCTCCACCACGCGCTCGGGTCGCAGTGGGGTGAACGACAGGTCCTTGCCGGCGTTCCAGCGGCTGAACTCCGAGCCCCGGGGCGTACGCGCGCCTTCGGGCACGAGCTTGGCCCAGTTCCACGGATGCTCGTCGAACGTGGTCACGAGCGGCTGCAGTTCCTCGAAGAGCGCGATGCGCCGGGCCATGGGGAAGGCGCCGATCACTCCGACGCTCGCCAGGTCGCCGTCGTCGTTGTAGAGCCCCAGGAGCAGGGAGCCGATGCGATCCGGGCCGCTGGCGTGCAGCCGGTAGCCGGCCACGACGCAGTCGGCGGTGCGCTCGTGCTTGATCTTGAACATCGTGCGCTTGTCCGGCTCGTACGCACCGCCGAGCGGTTTGGCGATGAGCCCGTCGAGCCCGGCTCCCTCGAACTGGTGGAACCACCCCTCGGCCAGTACGCGGTCGGTCGTCGCCGGCGTCAGGTGGATCGGCGGCTGCGCGCCCGACAACGCCTGCTCCAGCAGGCCCCGACGCTGCTCGAAGGGCAGCCGCGTGCAGTCCTGGTCGCCCAGCGCCAGCAGGTCGAAGGCGACGAACGACGCCGGGGTCTGCCCGGCGAGCAGCTTGACCCGGCTGGCCGCCGGATGCAGCCGGAGTTGCAGCGCCTCGAAGTCCAGGCGATCGCCGGAGACGAGGATGATCTCGCCGTCGACGACGCACCGCGGCGGCAGGCTTTCCCGGAACGCCTCGACCAGTTCCGGGAAGTAGCGCGTCATCGGCCGTTCGTTGCGGCTGCCGATCTCGACCTCGTCGCCGTCGCGGAACACGATCGACCGGAAACCGTCCCACTTCGGCTCGTAACTCATCGCCGCGGCCGAATCCAGGGCGTCAATGCCCTTCACGGGCTTGGCCAGCATCGGCGCGACCGGAGGCATCACCGGCAACTGCATACCCCGCATTCTGCCCCGAACGGCGCGCCCGCGAGGACGAACGGACCCTTGCGGGGACTGTCTACAACAGGCTTCATGAAAGCCATGTCCCCCGGTGTGATCATCGGCGTCGTCGCCGCGCTGCTCGTCGTCCTGCTCGTCGTCTGGTTCGTCTCGGCGTTCAACCGGCTCGTCCGGCTGCGGAACCAGGTCCGCGCCTCCTGGGCGCAGACCGACGTGCAGCTCAAGCGCCGGCACGACCTCATCCCGAACCTCGTCGAGACGGTTCGCGGCTACGCCGAGCACGAGCGCGGCACGTTCGAGGCGGCCGCGCAGGCTCGGACGGCCGCGATGGCGGCGCAGGGGGTGGCCGGGGCATCGACGGCCGAGGGCGCGCTGACCGCGGCGCTCGGCCGGGTCTTCGCGCTGGCAGAGGCCTATCCGCAGCTCAAGGCGGATCAGAACTTCCTGGCACTGCAGCGGGAACTTTCCTCCACAGAGGACAAGATCGCCTACGCCCGGCAGTTCTACAATACCGCCGTGCAATCGCTGAACAACGCCGTCGAGTCGCTGCCGACCAACCTCGTCGCCGGCGCCACCGGGTTCCGGACAGCCGAATTCTTCGAGGCCGCGGGGGCGGAGCGGGGTCCGGTCCAGGTCCGGTTCTGATGAACGTCCACCTCCTCGACGCCGGGTTCGCGGCGGCGGCGACGGCTGCCTGGTACGGCGCGTTCGCGCTGGCCCGGCTGATCACGCGACCGCGTGGCGTCCACGCCGCACCGTCCACACCAGACCTTGGCGCCGAACCCCCGGCGGTCGTCAGCCTCCTCGCCGCCGGGTGGGAGATCACCGAGGACGCGGGCGAGGCCACGCTCGTCGACCTCGCGGCCCGCGGCCACCTCGAGCTGCGCCAGCCCGGCGACGATCCACTTCAGACAACCATTCATGTACGCGAAGAGCCGGACACCGGATTACTGCCGTTCGAGCAGCAGATCCTCGATCGCGTCAGGCAGCTCGCGCACGGGGGCGTCCTGCCGGTGTCCGCGTTGACCTTCCGCGACCAGGGCCAGGCCCAGTCGTGGGACAAGCGGCTGCGGGGCGCGATCGTCGCGGAGGCGCGCCGCCTCGGGCTGTCCCAGCGGCGTTTCCCGCCCGCCCTCGTGGCCGGGCTGATGGTGCTGGCGGCCGGAGCGTCGGTGGTGATCGCCTGGGCGGTCTTCCACTGGCTGTCCTTGCAGCCCGCCGAGGGCGGGGGAGACAACACCGGTGGTGCGGTAGGGGCGGCGATCGCGGCGTTCCTCATCTCGCTCGGCGTCTTCAGCTCGGCCGCCGCCGCCGACCAAGGCGAGCGGGACACCCCGGCGGGTCGTGAGGTGGCCGCCCGGTGGCTCGGCGTACGCGGATGGCTGCGCGGTCATGAGGCCTTCGCGGATCTGCCGCCGTCGGCGGTGGCGGTGTGGGATCGGTATCTGTCCTACGGGGCGGCGCTCGGCGTGAACCGGGTCGTCACCGGCGTCCTGCACCTCGGACTCGGCGACCGCAAACGTGTCTGGTCCTCGTTCGGCGGCGAGTGGCATCGCGTCCGCGTCCGCTATCCGCGGCTGTGGCCGCGATACGGCAAGCCCACCGCCCGGCTCGTCCGGCAGGGCGTCGTCACGCTCGGGATCGGCGTACTGCTGATCTGGGCGCGGGGCCGCGTCGACGTGCCCTATGCGGACGACGTCCTCGTGGCGGTGGGGATACCGCTCGCGCTGCTGGGTGCGTACAAGCTGATTCGCACGATGCTGGACCTCGCGATCACCCGGACCTTCGACGCGCAGGTCTTGTGGGTGGAGCGATGGACCGGGACCGTCCTGGGCAAGGACGACCCCGACCGGTCCTACCTGGCCGTGGACGACGGCTCGGGGGACCGGACGGTGGCCTGGGCGCGGCCGTCGGGGCTGGGCGGGCGGCCCGGCGACACCGTACGCGTCACCGTCCGCCCGTGGAGCCGCCGCGTCGTCGCCCTCACCGTCCTCACCTAAGCCATCCCTCGGCACCCCTGTGCGCGTGATCATTGCGCCAGCCATGCTGTTTCGCGCGGCGAATTGTCCGTTGATACAGCATGGCCGGCGCGATGATCACCGCAACTCGGCGGGGAGGGCGCCCGGAGCGAGTACGCCGAGGCGGTTGGTCGAACGGGTGAGCGCGACGTAGAGGTCGCTGAGCCCGCGCGGCGACTCGGCGACGAGGCCGCCGGGGTCGGCGACGATCACGGTGTCGAACTCCAGGCCCTTGGCCTGCCGGACGGAGAGCACGACGACGTCGGCGTCCAGATCGGACTCGTCGCCGACGGCCACGCCCCGCACCGCTTCGGCGATCGCGTGACCCCAGGTGGACAGGCGCGTCGCCGGGACGAGGACGCCGACGCGCCCGCCGTCGACCAGCTTGGCCTCAGTCTCGACCGCCCGGGTCAGCTCGCCGACGAGGGCACTTTCGTCCACAGTGGTCAGCCACGGCTGCTCGCCGCTGTCGCGCACCGAACGCGGCACCGGCATGGTGGGGTCGATGGCCGCGAGCACCCGGCTGGCCAGCGTCATGATCTCCGACGGCGTCCGGTAGTTCACCGTCAGCTCGGTCAGCCGCCAGCGGTCGGCGACGTACGCGCCCAGCACGTCCTGCCAGGAGGTGGCGCCACCGATGACGCCGGTCTGCGCGACGTCCCCGACGACCGTCATGGACCGGCTCGGGCAGCGGCGCATGAGCAGCCGCCACGCCATCGGCGACAACTCCTGGGCCTCGTCCACGATGATGTGCCCGTACGCCCAGCGCCGATCCGCCGCGGCGCGCTCGGCCGCCGTACGCCGATCGATCTCCTCCTGGCGTTCGCCGAGGCGCGTCGCGTTGAGCAGGTCGGCCGCGGTCAGCAGTTCCGGATCGATCTCGTCCTCGAGGTCGATGGAGCGGGAACCGTGCAGGATCTGCAGCGCGCCCGCGGCGTACGCGTCGAGCTGCCGGCGGGTCCGTTCGGCGAGCGCGCGGGCATCCCGGTCGTCCTCGCCCAGCAGTTCTGCCGCCTCGTCCAGCAGCGGCACGTCGGCCGGCGTCCAGGCGTCGCCCTGCGACCGGTAGAGCTTGGCCCGGTCCTCGACGGGGAGACTCGTGGCCGCCGTGGCGAGCCGCTCCGCTGAGCCGAGCAGGTCAGCCACCAGCCGTTGCGGGCTCAGGATCGGCCAGCACCAGTCCAACGCCGCCTGCACGCCGGGCTCCTCGCGCAACTCGCGGCGGAACTCCGCCAGATCGGCCTCCTCCAGCAGCAGCGGATCGCCGGGCGCGTCGTTGCCGCCGAGCGGGTCGTCGGCGTACGGGTCGGTGCCGATGTCCTCGGCGAGCTGCATGGACAGCGCGTGGATGACCTCGGTGTCGAAGGTGTCCCGGGCCAGGTTGTGCGGCTTGCCGGTGGCCCGGGCGGCCGCCCGCGCGTCCTCGGCCACCGCCCGGTCGAGCCGCAGCACGGTCCGGCGCAGCGAATCCTGGTCGATCACGATGTCCAGGTAGTCGTCCGGCACTCGCTGCCGATCGCGGACCGCCTGGGTCAGCACCTCGGCCAGCTGCGGCCGGCCTTTGATCTCGGCGACGGCGTCGGTCTCCTCGTGCCCGGCGTGGACGCCGGGGAACAGGTCGGCCTGCGTACGCAGGAGGACCCCGGTCTCCGCCAGCGACGGCAGCACGTGGGCGATGTAGCGCAGGAACGTCGCGTTCGGGCCGACGACGAGCACGCCCCGGCTCGACAGCTCTCGGCGGTGCGTGTAGAGCAGGTACGCCGCCCGGTGCAACGCGACGGCGGTCTTGCCGGTGCCGGGACCGCCCTGGACGACGAGGACGCCGTTGAGATCGGCCCGGATGATGCGGTCCTGCTCGGCCTGGATCGT
Organism: Hamadaea sp.; assembly: GCA_013361475.1. GTDB lineage: Bacteria > Actinomycetota > Actinomycetes > Mycobacteriales > Micromonosporaceae > Hamadaea. Next base: position 5,785 of record JABFYB010000701.1, on the reverse strand, counting down.
CTCGACGATGTCCCGCATCCGGCCCGTACGCTTCGCGCCCAGTGCGGCCAGCAGCACCGCCTCGCCGGTCAGCGACTCGTGCGGGTGCTGGTCGCCGTGGGCCGCCTCGGTCAGGTCGAGCACTTCGTCGTCGACGGCGATGACGTCCCGGTCGTGCGTCCGGATGTGCCGGCGACGGCGTACGCCGTCCGGCGCGGCCGCGGTGGCCAGGTAGAAGGGCCGGGCCGCCGGGGCGCGCCAGTCCAGCAGCAGCGGCTCGAAGTCGTTCTCCTCGTCGAAGATCCCGATGCGGCCGATGTGCCGGGTGGTGCCGGCCGGGTCGGCGTCGTCCGGTGCGGCCAGGTCCAGCCGGCCGAAGACCAGTCCACTCTCGACGGCGGCGTACTGGGCCTGCTGCTCGGTGTGCATTCCGACGACGCTTTCGCGCTGCGAGCGCTCCTGTTGCGTGCCGCCGGTCTGCCGCAACGCCGCCGCCAGCCGCTCATCGGCCTGTTCGCGCAGCTCGTCGAGGTGGCCGTAGAGCATCGTGACGACCGCCTGCTCCTCGGCGACCGGGTCCGTCTCCGGGGTGATCTGAGTCGCAGTGGCGGCCTTTTCGGGCGATGGGCTTGACAAGTGGCGCTCCCGTGGCTCTAATGGCATAGGCGGCGTTGACGGATGCCTTGCTTTGCTGTGCCGTGACACACGGCCTCAAGGTGTAGAGCCTAGCGATCCGCTGCCCTGCTCAGCAACTCATCGCTCAAGATGCTCGGCTCATCACTCAAGATGCTCGACGATGCGTCGCAGTTGCTCCGTGTAAGCAGCCAGGAACTCGGGCGTGCCGGCGTCCAAGCCGGTCAGCTGCCGGGCGATCTGCGGCAGGAGGATCGGCGCCATCGTCGCCGAGAAGAGCACGAGCAGCACATACGCCGGGTCGAGGTCGGCCGCGAGTTCCCCGTCGCGTTGCCGTCGCCGGACATCGTCGACGATCGCCTGGAAGTAGGGATCCGGCCCGGATCCGTCGTCGGCTCCGGTCTCGCCTCCGCTGGTCAGCCCTTGCCAGGCGAGCAGCCGAGCCCAGGCGCGGTTGTCCAGGTTCATCCGCACGAAATTGCCGACCACCTCGTGGATCGGCATGTCGGGCTGGTTGCCGGGGCCTGACTGCTCCGGCCAGCGACCGACCACCGCCCGATAGAGGCCCTCCTTGCCCTCGAAGTAGTACGAGATGAGCTGCTGGTTCACCCCGGCTCGGCTCGCGATGGCGCTGATCCGGGCCCCGGCGTACCCGTGTTCGCCGAACTCCACGAGGGCGGCGTCGAGGATGCGCTCCCGGGTCCGCTCGGGGTCGCGTTTGCGCTCTTCGGCGCGAGGTGATCGGCGTGGCTGGCTCATGGGGGGAGGGTAACCGATGTGACTGTGTCATATGACTGTCTGATCTAATCAAACAAACACTTGAAACTGACATGCGTTCGGTTAATACTGGCCGCATGAACAAGACGGTCATGATCATCGGCGGCGGTATCGGCGGACTGGCTCTGGCGCACGGCCTGCGTCGAGCGGGCATCCCGGTCGCGGTCTACGAGCGGTCCCGCACGCGTACCGAATGGCTGCAGGGCTACCGCATCCACATCAACCCCCACGGCTCCCGGGCGCTGCACGACTGCCTGGAGCCGGCCGCCTGGCAGGCCTTCCTCGACACCGTCTCGACCGGCGACGGCGGGTTCGGCTTCACCACCGAGCGGTTCCAGAACCTGCTGCACATCTCGCATGACGACATCGCGGTCTCGTCCGACCCGGCCGAGCAGCACTACGGCGTCAGCCGCATCTCGCTGCGCCAGGTGCTGCTGTCCGGGCTCGACGATGTCCTGCACCTCGGCAAGACCTTCACCCACTACGAGACCATGGCGGACGGGCGGGTCACGGCGTACTTCGAGGACGGCTCCAGCGCGACCGCCGACCTGCTCGTCGGGGCCGACGGCGCCAATTCACGCGTACGCAAGCAGTTGCTGCCGCACGCCGACCGGATCGACACCGGCGTGACCGCCGTCGCGGGCAAGCATCGGCTGACCGAGGCAGCGCTGGCCCGGCTGCCGCAGCAGCTGACCCGGGACGCCAATCTGGTCATCCCGGCCGGCCGGGGGACCCTCTTCACCGCCGTCTGGCGGCACGATCGCCGGACCGTCGCGCCCGACGTGAGCCTGCCCGAGGGCTTCCTGCTCGACAACACCGCCGACTACACCTTCTGGGCGTACGCCGACGCCTCGGCGCAATTTCCGTCCGATGTGGAGGATTACACCGGCGCGGCGCTGACGAAGCTGATCCTCGACCGGACCCGGAACTGGTCGCCGGAGCTCCGGGAGCTGATCGGCGGCTCCGACCCGGAGACGGTGAACGTCGTCCGCATCCGGTCGGCGACGCCGGTGGACCCGTGGCCGACCGGGCCGGTGACGTTGCTGGGCGACGCGATCCACAACATGACGCCGATGGCGGGCATCGGGGCGAACACCGCGCTGCGGGACGCCGATCTGTTGCGGCGCCGACTCATCGCCGCTCAGCAGGGACAGGTGACGCAGCACGACGCGGTCGCCGAGTACGAGCGCCAGATGCGCGATTACGGCTTCGCGGCGGTCAAGCAGTCGCTGCGCAACGCCCGGCAGGCCGCCGGCGCGCATCGGTTCGGGCGCACGGTGTTCCGGACCGTGCTGCGGACCGTGAGCGCGGTACCGCCCTGGAAACGGCGGTTCGCCCGCTCGTTCGGCAGCTGAGCCGGACATGAGGATGGCCCGGCCGAACCCGGCCGGGCCATCCTCACCTGGTTAGGACAGGGTGATCGCCGTGTCGTCGATGACGAACGACGTCTGCAGCGAGGAGTCCTCGGTGCCGGTGAACTTCAGGGTCGCGGTCCCGCCGGCGTACGCCGAGATGTTGACGGTGCGCAGGACGTAACCGGTCGCCTTGTTGAGGTTGGAGTAGGTCGCCACGCTGGCGCCGTTGACGGTGACCGTGAGCTTGTCGTACTGCGTCGACGTGGTCGTCTCGGCCGTGTCGATGTGCAGGTAGAAGGTCAGCGTCGCGGTGCAGCCGGCCGGAATCGAGACGGCCTGCTGCAACGTGTCGGTGTGCGTGGTGCCGTAACCGTCCAGCCAGGCCTTGTAGGTGCCGGAGTGCGACGGCTGGCTGGTGCTGCTGTCGATGACGCCCGAGGTGGCCGTCCAGTTCGCCGAGCCGGACTCGAAGCCGGGGTTGAGCAGCTTCTGGCCCGAGCAGGTGCCGCCGGTCGGGGTCGGCGACGGGCTGCCGGTGGCGGTCGGGGACGGCGACGGGCTGCCGCCGGTGCAGGTCGGGTCGGCCGACTGGGCCGGCACGCTCACCGCGTCCCAAGCGGCCTTGGTCTTGTTGAACAGACCGCAGGTCGCGTCGAGCGCCTTGGCCGCCGTCAGCGTCCAGGTGCGGTACTTCAGGTACGAGCTGGTGGACGTCTTCATCAGCATCGCGTTGTACATGATCTTCGTGGCGGTCTGGATGCCGACGCCGACCAGGCCGGACGAGCCGTTGCAGGTGCTGCTCGTGGGCTGGCCGTTGGTCGGGTTCGTGCCCTCGGCGAGCAGGTAGAACCAGTGGTTGCCGGGGCCGGCCGCCGCGTGCACCTCCTCGCCCGGGATGCTGCTGGAGTAGCAGTTGTCGTCACCGGCGAGCGACGGGTTGTACATGTATCGGATCGGGCCGCTGCCGACGAGGTTGATCTCCTCGCCGACCTGGTAGTCCCGCGGGTCGTTCGGGTTGTTGGCGTACGCCTCGGTGGCCGCGCCGAAGACGTCGGCGACGAACTCCTGGGTGTTGCCGTTCGAGATGCCGCCGGGGGTGGTGTCGTCGATGCCGTGACCCAGCTCGTGGCCCACGACGTCCGCCGAGCTGATCCAGTTTCCGGCGGTGTTCTTGCCGATCTGGACCTGGGTGCCGTCGTAGTACGCGTTCTGGTCGTTGAGGCCGACGCGGATCGGCCAGGCGCCGCCCGAGCCGTTGAAGCCGTTGCGGCCCAGCCAGCTGCTCAGCATGGCCTTCTCCTGCTGCGCGACGTAGAGCGCGTCGACGCAGCCGGTCTCCTTGTTGGTGCCGACGCCATTGCCCCAGACGTCGTCCGAGCCGCTGAACGTCGTGTTGGTCGACGCGTCCTGGCACTTCAGAGTGGTCATGGAGGGATCGGTCATCGAGTAGGTGCTGCCGGACAGCGTGGTGTTGACCGTCACCGAGCCGTTGATCCAGCCGGTGCCGGAGCCGTTCATGACCCGCTCGCGGGTCTTCAGCACGGCGCCGGTGAGCGCGTCCACGTCGACGGTGAGGCGGCTGACGCCCTCGGCACTCGTGCCGCGGACGGTCGACTCGTACGCCAGGCGCGGCGCGCCGTCGAGCGCGTAGACCACCAGGTCCGTGGACTCGACGCCGGAGACCGTCTTGAGCTGGCCCTTGGCCACCTTCTCGGCCTGCGCCTTGGTCAGCTTCGGGGTCGTGGACAGGCCGTTGATGGCCTGCTCCTGTGCCACCGAGGTGGCGGTGACCTGGCCGTTGGCGTCGGTCACGATGACGAAGTCGCCGCCGAGGACGCGCAGGTCGCGGTAAGTCCGCTCGTAGGGCACGAACTGCAGTCCGGCCGAGGAGACGACCGACCGCTGAACGAACTTGTCCTCGCTGCCCGCGTGCAGGAAGGCCGGCTTGCCGGCCACGAGGCTCGCCGCCGAGTTGGCGGCCAGTGCGGAGGCGGCGGCCGGGGTTACGGGCGCCGGGGTTGCGGGCGGGCTGACGGCGGTTGCCGCGGTTGCCGCGACCACCATGCCTCCGACCGCGATCGCCGCGCTTATGGCGAGGCGTTGGGTGTTCTTCACGGATTTCCCTCTCGAAAGCGTCGGGGTGGGGGTAGACATCCGTTCGGCCGATGTCCTGTCCACCGATCGCCAACAAATGGCAGATTCCTATCAATGAATCTGATGCGCCGTCAAGAGGGTGGTCAGTAACTTTCGATCACTCGCCGACCGACATCGGCGTACCGCTGGGCCGACATCCGCCAGATGACAGGATTGTCATCTGGCGGATGTCCTCCGGGCCAACCCTGATGTCGCGAATCGGGGCCTGACCAGGGGCGAGCCCCGATGTCCGCCGCGCCGCCGGGCGAGATGCTGGTGATACCACGAAACAAGGGGGGATCACCATGGAGACCGTCCACGCGTCCATGCGCCAGGAGGGACTCGTACGCCCACGCCAGGGTCGCCTGCTCGGCGGCGTCTGTGCCGGCCTCGGCCGCCGCTTCGGCCTCGACCCGTGGCCCGCGCGGCTGCTGTTCGCCCTGATCCTGCTCGTCATCCCGGGCAGCCAGATCCTGATCTACCCGATCCTGTGGATCCTGATGCCGTCGGAGCAGGCCGCGACGGTCACCGTCACTCCGGCCGGCCCGGTCCCGCCGGCGGCGCCGACCGTCTGAGTGGGTTCTCGGCCTGTTCCCAGCCAGCCGCAATAGACACTTAACAGTGTCCGATATTTCAATGTGTCAACTTTCGTCTTACGCTCCTCCTCATCGATGGACGTGGCTCCGCTCACCCCGCGGAGCCACAGGGGAGGAAGAGGTAAGGCATGCACATCCGGCGAATGATCAGTGCGGCCGGGCTCACCGCGATGGCCGCCGCGGCCGTCCTGACCGGCGCGCCCGCGGCCCTCGTGGCGGCGGCCGCACCCGGCGCCAGCTGCTACGACCCGGCGGCCGCCGGCGCCGCCGACGCGCGGTCCCGCAACGGTTCCGCGGCTCGCCACGACCCGA
>JABFYB010000357.1 GCA_013361475.1 Hamadaea sp. | reverse complement strand
ATCGGTGGTCAGCGCGCGGAGCCGGGTGAGGACCGCCGTACGCGCGTGAGCAGTGCTCACGGAGAGCAGCCGGGTATGCAGCATCGCGGCGACGCCGGCCGCGTCGATCTCGAAGGCGAGCTGTTCGACGTCGAGGTCGGGGGGAAGTTCACCGAGGTCGACGGCCTCCCGGAGGAGCCGCCGGAGCAGGGTCAGCCATTCACCGAGGACTTCCCCGAGCCGGTCGGGCACCACCCCGGTACGCCCGGTGTGCTCGAACTCGGCGACGGCGAAGAAGCAGCCGCCCGGCAGCACATTGTCGGAGTAGAACCGCAATCGGGCTTCGTGCAGAGCGAAGATCCGGCGTACGCCCCGCGGCTGTTGTAGCGCGGGCGCCACCACGAGGTCGGCCCACATCTTGCGGGCGTGCTCGATCGCGGCGAGCTGCAGCTCTTCCTTCGAGCGCCAGTGCGCGAACAGGCCTGACTTGCTGACTCCGAGCCGCTCGGCGAGCTGGCCGAGGGACAGGCCGTCCAGGCCGGACTCCGTGGCCATCGCGACCGCGGCGTCCAGGACGGCGTTCCGGGTCCGGTCGCCGCGGACGACTCGGCCGTCCGTCTTCGTACTCACCAGCCCAGGCTATCTGTACGACCGGTCGGTCGTAAAGTTGCCTGTGCGCCTCGTCACGTGATCATCGCGTCAGCCATGTCGTTAAGGCAGACATTTTGCAGGCGGAAACAGCGTGGCTGACGCAATGATCACGCGGACGGAGGGGTGCGGAAGAAGTCGCGGAGGAGGGCACCGCATTCGTCGGCCAGCACGCCGGCGTACACCTCGGGTCGATGGTTGAGCCGCCGGTCGCGCAGGACGTCCCAGAGCGACCCGACGGCGCCGGTCTTGGGCTCCCAGGCGCCGAAGACCACGGTGCCGAGCCGGGCGAGGGTGATCGCCCCCGCGCACATCGTGCACGGTTCGAGGGTGACGACGAGGGTGCAGCCGTCGAGGTGCGAGGTGCCGAGCCGGGCGGCGGCGCGGCGGATGGCGACGATCTCGGCGTGCGCGGTCGGATCGAGGCCGGCTTCGCGCTCGTTGTGACCGAACGCCACCTCGATGCCGTCCGGGTCGAGCAGGATCGCGCCGACGGGCACGTCAGCCTGAGCGACCGCGGCCCGCGCGACCTCCAGGGCGCGGCGCATCCACCGGGCGTGCCGCTCGGCGAGCGCGGTCACGCCTCGCGCAGCTCTTCGACCTCGTCGGCGCAGCCGATGACCTGGCAGATCTCGGCCGTGACGTCGGCCGGCATGAGCCCGTCGGTCGCACACAGCTCCAGGAGGTGGTGCGCGGAGACCCCGAGGTCGGCCAGCAGGTCGGCGTCGCCGATCGGGTTCACCGTGGGATCGGCAGCGGGGCGCTCCTCCTCCTCCTCGGTGTCGTCGGCGTCCTCGGCGAAGTCCTCGGTGTCGGTCGGCTCGAGCGCGGGCTCGATGGTGCCGCCGATGGTCAGATCGCCCAGCAGCAGCTTGCCCAGCCGGGACTCGTCGACGAAGGCCGAGTCGGAGCCGAAGACCCGCAGGTCCTCGCCCTCGTCGAGGCGGAGGACGGCCAGATAGGAGTCGTCGGACTCCACGAAGAGCAGCGAGACGGACGCGTTCAGGTCGACGTCACGCAAGCGGTCGGCGACATCCTCGACATCGGCGGCGTCGCTCAGGTCGATTTCAGTGGCGGTCCACCCGGAGCGGCCCCGGACCACCGCGGCGGCAAAGTGCGACACGATCGTCTTCCTCGAAGGTCAACTTCAGTCCCCGCGACATCGGGGCCTTGTGTGACAGTATCCGGTGACCTCGGCCTTCGGCGGAGGCCACGACTCATCCGGCGAGTCTGCGCCGCAGAGCGATGAGATCACGCAACTGGTCGCCGCGAGCGCGGCGAGGAGCCAGGCGTACGCGCACCGACTTGGCGTCGGCCAACTCCGTCAGCAGCTGAAGTCGCCGGCGCCGCCGTTCCGGGTCAAGCCGTTGCAGCGTCCACACGAAGGTGAGACTGCCCGCACCGACGTCGCACGTCAAGCCCACTATTGCCACTGTACGGCTACCGAACGTCACCACAACGGCCATGTCCCCGTCTGCGCCCACGTGACGGCCAGAGCGAGTGCCGTACTCGACCATCCGATGGCCAAGGCGACGGCGATTCCGGCCGCGACACCCCGGTCCCCGTGACGGCACAACGCCAATGCGGCGAGCCACGCGGCCGCCCCCGAACCGAGCATCCACCAGGCGTACGCGGCGAGGTCGGGAGCGAGCGCACCGAAGCCGGCCAGCCACGCGCCCGCCCCGGCCAGCCCCGCGAGCACTGCCGGTACGCGTACCGGGTAGGGCTCGCGCAATGTCGGTCTCATGTCCGGTTAACGGGTCCGATCCCGCACGGTGTCGGCCCGTTCCGTCATCAGATCACGGATACGCAGGCTAAACGCGCCCATGATCACATGCATACCCGTGATCTGCTGCCAACCGGGGCGCGGAGGGCTCAGGGGCGCGCGGGGCGGACGGCCGTCACCGTACGCCGATCGTCGGCGACGTCGATGATCCAGCCGCCGACCCCGCCGAGCCGGCGCAGCACGTCCGCCCGGGCCGGCAGATCGGTCGAGTCCCCGGCGAGGGCGGGCCACTGCGTACGCACGTCGTGGCCCGGCCGCAGCCACGGCAGGAGGGCGCGGACCGGGTCGGCGCGGTGCAGCAGCGTACCGGCCTTGTCCAGGTCGGCCAGGAGCGAGTCCAGCGCCGCGGCGACCGGTTCGGCGTTGCCGCCGGCCATTTCGGCCGTCAGTTCGGGCCGGGTGGTGGCGACTCGCGTACCGTCCCGGAAGGAACCGGCCGCCAGCGTGGCACTGAGCGGGTCGTCGGCGATGCTCGCCGCGAGGGCGGCGGCCAGCAGATGCGGAAGGTGACTGACCCGCGCCACCGAACGATCGTGGTCGGCGGCGGTCGTCGGGACCACCCGGGCGCCCAGCGAGGTCACGAGGGCCGCGAGATGCAACCAGTCGGGCAGCGACGTCTCCTCCTCCAGGCAGAGGACCCAGGCGCACTGCGTGAACAAGTACGGGTCGGCCGCCTCGAAGCCGGACTGTTCGCGGCCCACCATCGGATGCCCGCCGACGAATCCCGCCAACGGCGTGGCCGCCCGGCGCATCCGCTCCTCGACGAGGTCGCGGACGGGGCCTTTGACGCTGGTGACGTCGGTGATCAGGCCGGTGAAGCCGGCGTCGACCAACTCGTCCAGCACCCCGGCCACCGCGGTCAGCGGAACCGCGAGGATGACTAGTTCGGACGGCTTCCCCGCCTCCCCCACCGAAGCCGCGATCTGCCACCGGTGATCCACCGAGGCCTTGGCGGCGGCAGTGCGCGCCGTTGCGCGTACCGCTGGATCTGCGTCGTAGCCGAGCACCTGGTGGCCGGCCGCGGCGAGGGACCGCAGCAGAGATCCGCCGATGAGACCGAGACCGACCACCGCGATATTCACGACGGAAGCGTGCCATAGCCCAGTGGCTCCCGGTGGACTGCCTCGTTGTATCCGTTATGTCACGAGTTGTTCGCACTCTGACCGCTGGCCTCATCCTCGCCGGAGCGCTGATTCCCGGCGTGGCCCACGCGGAGGTGCGGGCCTCCCCTGAATCGACCGTGACCTTCGACGGGGCCATCCAGAGCATGGCCTACCTGGGTGATCGGCTTTACCTCGGCGGCGATTTCACGCACGCGATCGACACCACGGGCAAGCTCGTCGCGCGGACCCGGCTGGCCGCGATCGACGCGCGGACCGGCAAGCTGCTCGACTGGAACCCGGTCGCGGACGGCCGCGTGCGGGCCATCGCCGCGACGGATCGCGGCGTTTACGTCGGGGGTGATTTCGGCGCCGTCAACGGCTACACCCGCGACAATCTCGCCCAGCTCGACCCGGTGACCGGCGCGCTCGGCCCGTTCCGCCATTCGGTCTACGGGCACCCGCACGCGATCGCGGTCAGCGGCGGCCGGATCTACGTCGGCGGCACGATCACCCAGGTGGACCGGCAGCCTCGCAGCCGGCTCGCCGCCTTCGACCTCGCCACCGGCGCGCTCGATCCACAGTGGAAGCCAACCGCTCAGGACTCGGTCAACGCCATCGTCGCCACCGGCGACCGGATCCTGCTGGGCGGAGCGTTCATGCAGGTCAACGGACTCAAGAACACCGCACGCATCGCGGTGGTCGATCCCCAGACCGGCGCTGTCCGGCCCGCGTTCCGGAGCACCATCGGGTACGCCGTGAGCAGCCTGTCGCTGACGGGAAGCGTCCTGTACGCGGCCGTCGCGGGCAAAGGCGGCCGAGCGATGGCGCTCGACGCGACGACCGGCGCGACGAAGTGGACGGTGACCGCCGACGGCGACGTCCAATCGGTCGTACGCGTCAACGACACGATCGTCATGGGCGGCCACTTCGACCGAATCTGCAAGTCGGCCGCGGTCGGCGACAAGGGCGCGTGTCAGGAGGGTTCGACCGGCCGGATCAAACTTGCCGCGCTCGACCTGTCGGGCCGGCTGCTGCCCTGGCTCGCCGACGCGAACGGCGTCATGGGCGTGGAGACCATGGCGGCCAGTACGCGGCTCGGCAAGATCGCCGCGGGCGGCTCCTTCACCCAGATCAACGGGACGACCCAGCGACGCTTCGCCCAGTTCCGCCTCTGACCCTTCCATGTGGCGCTTCCATGTGGCGCTTCCATGTGGCGCTTCCATGTGGCGCTTCCATGTGGCGCTGGATCAGGGTTTTCGGTCGAATCATGGAGCTAGATTCGACCCGGAACCCTGATCCAGCGCTCGATGGTCAGAACTTGGGGAGTAGCGCGGAGAGCGCGCTCACCACGAACGGCGTGAGGATCACGAGGCCGGAGCGCAGGTCCCCGAAGGTGGTCTGATCGAGCCCGAGCAGCTTCTCCAGCTTCCCGAGATCCTCGGCCGCGCCGATGAGCTCGCCCTGGGTCACACCGTCGAGCGTGAAGTTGCGCTGCACGTATGTGCTGGCGCGACGGCGCAACGTGGTCGCGGCCGGCACGTACATGATGCCGACGATGAAGGAGCCGATCGCCCCGGCGAAGATGACCACGATCGGGTCCTGCTTCTCCCCGAACTCCAGCGCCGCCCGGTTGACCGCCATCACCAGCAGCACCAGCACACCGAGTTCGCTGAGCATCCGGGAGACCGTACGCCGCAACCAGAGCAGCGTCTCCAGCTGCTGGCCGACCGAGCCGGGCAGCTTGCGCCGGGTCACCAACTGCACCGCGGTCAACGTCGCGGCCAGCGGCAGCGCCCCGATGATGGCGATGGTCGACAGCGCCCACCCGCGCGGAGTGATCGCCGAGGAGACCACCGGCGTGAGCCACATGAGCCCGATCGCGATCGCCACGACCAGGACCAGCATCGGCAGGACGCGCCAGATCGAGATCGGCCGGATCCGGGTGACCTCACGCCAGCGGGAGATGCCGAAGCCGAAGCCTTCGCCGGCCGCCGCGCCCATCAGCGCGCCGATGAGGACGTAGAGCACCCACTTCTGCACCGACTCCTCGTCGTGCGGGCTGCTGGCCGCGATCGCGCCCGCCAGCACCGCCCCGAATAGCAGGGCGACGAGGCGGAAGTCGCCGATCGCCCGCGTCTCGAATTCCTCGAAGTCCTCCGTGGGCCGGCCTTCGGGCAGCCGGCCTTCCGGGAACTGTTCGATCGTCACCGACTCGGCGGTCATCTCGGCCCGATCCCTTCCAGGATCTCCAGCAGGACGTCGCGGCTCTGCTTGTGCAGCAGGTCGCTGGTCCAGCCCTCCTTCAGTTCCAACTGCTCGCCGTTGCGCATGGACAAGGTCGCCTTCAGCGGCACCTTCTTGGTGATGGTCACCGCCGCGATCTCCTCGTACGGAACGAAGGTATAGCGCTTGGCCAACTCGGCGACCGGCGCCGAGCGCAGCGCGGTCACCATGCGCTGGTTGCCCTGGTTGCTGTCGCCGCCACCGGCGATGAGGATCAGGCCGTTGTCGAGGATCAGCATGTCGCAGTCGGTCTTGCCGACCTTGGTGTTGCCGATGCCGCCGATGACGTCGGCGTTCTTGGCCGTCGCGACCGCCTCGACGACCCGGGCCTGCTCGACGGCGATACCCAGCTGAGCCAGGTGGTTGCGGGCCTGACCGACGGTCTGCGGCTCGACGGCCAGCTTCGCGAGCGCCGCGAAGTCGACCGGCTGGCCGTTGGGCCCGACCAACTCGGCCCGCTGCGACCAGGAATGCACCCAGCGGACTTGCCCGCTCCGCAGCGCGGCCAGCGTCAGCAGCGGTTCCAGCACCTGCGGCAGCTGCGCGTACGCCTCGTGCGGCGGCGTGCCCGGGAAGAATCCCTCGGCCAACTGCGGGCCGCGGCCGACCTCGATCGCGTACAGGAGATCGGTCAGGCTGACGTCTCGCACGGTGAGCACCCGGGCCGCCTGGCGGAACAGATCGTCGCAGGTGTCCTGCAACCGCGCGGTGTTCGAGGCCTGCGCGATCTCCGACCAGTCGCCGGTCACCCGGCGGTCGCCGACGTTGACCACGGACTGCTGCAACTGCTCGCCCAGCTGGTCCAGGGCCGGGATCAGCGCACCGGCCAGCCGGGTGTCCTCCATCAACGAGACCGGCGGGAGCGCGCGTACTCGGGCGACCCGCTCGCCGATCGGCGGGTGGGTGTCCCAGACCGACTTCTGCTCCGGCGGCGGCTGCTTGCGCAGCTCGGCCAGTTCCTCCCGGCGGGCCTGGGACATGTCGTGGAAGCCGCGGAAGATGTCGCGCGGCAGGAAACCCGCCTGCGAGGCCGGTCCGACGTAGCGATCGAAGTAGAACGACCAGGCCGCGTCGATCACGGGCAGCTCGGCCAGCGCGGAGGCGGCGGCGTGCGTGCCGGCGACCCGGACCGCGATCAGGTCGGCCTCACGCTCCTGCGCCCGCGACGCGGCGTTGTCGACCAACAGATAGATCCGGCCGTACGCCCGGAACGGCAGTCCCATGAGGCTGCCGCCGAGGTGGTCGAGCGCGCCGCCGATGGCCAGGCGACCTCGGAAGGCCACCGCGCCGAGCCGGGTGTGGGCGTTGGAGTAGTGACCGAGTTCGTGGCCGATGACCGCCCGGAACTGGCTGACGGTCAGCGACACCAGCAGCGGCATTCCTATGTAGAGGTAGCGCCGGCCGCCGATCAGACCGAGGAGCTGGGAGTCCTCGGAGACGGCCGCGTTCACCTCGGGCACGACCCGGATCTCGTCCGGGGCGCGGGTGCCGGCCGCTTCGGCGAGACGGCGTACCTCGGCCCAGAGTTCCGGCGCCCGATGCGGGTCGATCGCGACCCCGTCCGGCGGCGGCGCCTTGTAGAACAGGGCCCGTTTCGCACCGACGACGATCGCGCCGCCGAAGCCCAGGACGGCCAGCAGGACCAGCTTGATCGCGGCGTGGCTGTGGCCCATGGCCCAGATCCCGACGCCCACCCCCAGCACCAGCAGAACCAGCGCGAAGACGAAGAACCCGGCCAGCATCACGAGACTGGCCAAGGCTCGCAGACGTGCGATCACGGCACCTCCCCGAAAGTCGTGTCGACACGTGCGACGCTGCACAGTACGCCGTTCAGCGCGTGCGAACAATGCCGGTCTGGCAGGCTGGACCGGTGAACCCGCTCCGGAACGCCTTGCGCGGCGACTGTCACGTCCACACCGACTGGTCCGACGGCGGGGCGACGCTGGCCGAGATGGTCCGCGGCGCCGCCGAACAGGGCCACGACTACGTCGTCATCACCGACCACTCCCCCCGGCTGACCATCGCGAACGGGCTCACCGCTGCCCGGCTGCGTCGCCAGCTCGCGGAGATCTCCGAGATCAACGCCGCGCTCATGGGCACCGGCTTACGGGTGCTCACGGGGATCGAGGTCGACATCCTGGCCGACGGCAGCCTGGATCAGGACCCCGAACTACTCGCCGAGCTGGACGTCGTGGTCGGCTCCGTCCACAGCGGACTCCGGGACGACCGCGCCGTGATGACCCGGCGCATGCTCACCGCGCTGGCCGACCCGAACCTCGACATCCTCGGCCACTGCACCGGCCGCAAACTGCGGGTGAAGACGGATGCCGCGCACGCCGCGTCCCGGTGGCGGCCGCCGAGCAGCTTCGACGCCGACGCGGTCTTCGCCGCCGCTGTGAAGTACGACAAGGCGATAGAGGTCAACTGCCGCCCCGACCGCCGTGATCCCCCGAGCGAGCTGCTCAAACGGGCCGCCGACGTGGACGGCCTGCGCTTCGCGATCGACACCGACGCGCACGCTGTGGACCAGCTCGGCTGGCAGGAGCTGGGCTGCGAACGGGCGCAGACCGCTGGGCTGACCGCCGACCGCGTGGTCAACGCGATGGACGCCGACGCCCTCCTCGACTGGTGCGCGTCACACGCGAACTGAGTCTCGGCTCGGGGCGCTCTCCGGAGCGACAGCCGGGGCTCGCCGAGGCAGCCGGATCAAGCCTTGGGCGACCGCCACTCCGGCGAGCACGACGAGCGCGCCGACCGGCAGGTTCCAGGTCAGCGACTCACCGAGCAGCACGATGCCGAGCGTCGTGGCGACCAGGGGCACGAGGTAGGTCACGAAGGCGGCCGTCGACGCTCCGGCACTCGTGATCACCCGCATGTTGAGGGCGAAGGCCACGCCACTGCCGAAGACGCCCAGCGCCAGCATCGACCCGATCGCCTTCATCGACAGCTCACCGGGGGTGGGCGGGGCGCCCGCCGACAGGAGCGCGGCCGGCACGATCGCGATGGCGGCGACGACGCTCTGCCCGGCGGCGATGGAGATCCCGGCGACACCCCGGCCGGTCGTGAACCGCTTGATGTACGGGATCGAGATGCCGTAGCAGAACGCGGCCAGGGCACACATGAGCTGGCCGGTCAGGTCGGCCCCGCCGCTGTGCCAGAAGCCCAGGACGACCAGTACGCCCACGAAACCCAGCGCCAATCCGAGCGCCGAGCGTACGCGGAACTTCTCGGTGCGGAAGACGAACACCGCGAACGGCAGCACCCACAGCGCGGTGGTCGCGTTCCAGATCCCGGCGACCAGGCTCGGCACCCGCTCCTCGCCCAGCGGGAACAGGGTGAACGGGATCGCGACGCCGACCACTCCGGGCACGATCAGATGCGCCCACATCTTCGGATCGCGCGGCAGCCGCTCCTTGAACATCAGCATGATCACGAGCAACGTGATCGCACCGAGAACGATCCGGATCGCCCCGACCCAGATCGCCGGCATCTCAAGGACGCCGTATTTGATGAAGACGAAGCTGGCGCCCCAGATCAGGACGTTCGCCGCGAAAGCGGGCAGCCAAGCTGCGGAGCTGCCCTTGTCAGGAGTGATAGGCGCGGTCACTCCTGACACACTGCCAGATCGACCCGGCCCGAGTCGCGCGGAATTCAGACGCGGTGGCGCTAATTACTGCCTGCGTTCCGTCGGCTCGGTCCGCTAGTTTCAACGCATGGGACGGATTGACGACATCGCCAACCAGTACGTGGAGGAGTGGGCCCCACTCAGCCCGATCGGCGCCACGTACGTGGGCATCACCGGATACGACGACAAACTCGACGACCTCTCCCCCGAGGGCTTCGCCGCGCAGGCCGACCTGACCCGGCGGACCGTGGCGGAGCTGAACGCCACCGAGCCGGTGGGCGACAACGAGTTCGTGGCGCGCGAGGCGATGCTCGAACGACTGAACCTGTTGCTGGCCCGCTACGAGGCCGGCGAGGACGAGAGCGAGATCAACGTGATCTCGTCCGCCATCCACGGCGTACGCCAGGTCTTCGACCTCATGCCGACGGAGGGCGAGGAGGCCGCGGTCAACATCGCGGCCCGGATGGAGCTGATCCCGGCGGCGGTCGAGCAATACCAGCGGACCGTCCTGAAGGCGGCGGCCGAGGGCCACGTCTCCGCCCGGCAGCAGATCATCGAGGTCGCCAAGCAGTGCGACATCTGGACCGACCCGGCCGGCGACGACTTCTACCACGGCCTCGCCCGGCGATTGAACGCGAGCGGCGCGCTGGGGGACCGGCTCACCCAGGCGGCGACCGCGGCCACCGCCGCGACCTCGTCATTCGGCGATTTCCTGCGGACCGAGCTGGCGCCGAAGGGCCGCGAGAAGCAGGCCGCCGGACGTGAGCGGTACGCCCTCGCCTCGCAGTACTTCCTGGGCGCGCAGGTCGACCTGGACGAGACGTACGCCTGGGGTTTCGAGGAACTGCACCGGCTGGAGACGGAGATGCGTGCCGTCTCGGCCGAGATCGCCGGACCGGGCGCCTCGATCGACGACGCGGTCACCAAACTCGACGACGACCCCAAGTACCGCATCGACGGCAAGGACGCGTTCCGCGAGTGGATGCAGAGCCTCGCCGAGCGCGCCATCGCCGACCTCAACGGTACGCATTTCGACATCCCGCAGCCGATCCAGCGGATCGAGGCCTGCCTGGCCCCGACCTCCGACGGCGGCATCTACTACACCGGCCCGAGCGAGGACTTCAGCCGGCCCGGCCGGATGTGGTGGGCGGTGCCGCAGGGCATCGACTCGTTCTCCACCTGGCGTGAGGTCACCACCGTCTACCACGAGGGCGTGCCGGGTCACCACCTGCAGGTCGCGCAGACGGCGTACCGGTCGGAGCTGCTGAACCGGTGGCAGCGGCTGCTCTGCTGGTGTTCCGGGCACGGCGAGGGCTGGGCGCTGTACTCCGAGCGGCTGATGGACGACCTCGGCTACCTCGCCGACCCGGCCGACAAACTCGGCATGCTCGACGGTCAGGCGTTCCGGGCGGCCCGGGTGATCGTCGACATCGGCATGCACCTGGAGCTGGAGATCCCCAGGGACAACCCGTTCGGCTTCCACCCGGGCGAGCGGTGGACGCCCGAGCTGGGCTGGGAGTTCATGCGGGCGCACTGCCGGGTGCCGGACGAGAACCTGCGCTTCGAGCTGAACCGCTACCTGGGCTGGCCGGGGCAGGCGCCGTCGTACAAGGTCGGCGAGCGGATCTGGCTGCAGGCCCGGGACGACGCCAAGCGGCGCAAGGGCGCCGACTTCGACCTCAAGACGTTCCACCGGGACGCCCTCAACCTGGGCTCGCTCGGCCTGGACCCGCTGCAGAAGGCGCTCGCCCGCCTCTGACCGCGTACGCGAAGGGCGGGCACCCCGGCTGGGATGCCCGCCCTTGTCATGTCTGCGGAGTGGTCGGCCGCTCAGACCGGCTTGGTGACCAGTTGCGGCTTGGCCGTCAGCACGTCGGAGTTCACCCAGACCAGCTCGATGTGCGGATCCGTGAAGATGATCGGGATCAGCGGCGGGATCGGGATGTCCGGCGGGTGCGACGGCGAGTAGTCCACCGGCAGCAGGCCGAACAGCTTGGCCTGGAACCGGCTGGTGTAGAAGACGACGTTCTCCCGCACCGTCAGCTGATCGGTGATGAAGTCGACGTCCGGCGACTTGCCCCGGCCGTACGTGTGCAGCTTGAAGTCGTCGGTGACGGAGCTGTTCATGGTGAACTTCAGCACCGGGATCGTGCCGTCCGCAGTCGGCAGGTCCACGATGCCTTGGAACGCCAGGTTCACCATGGTGACCTTCGAGCCGGTGAGCAGCCCCGGCTTGGCTGTGACGTCGACCTGACCGGCCGCGGCCTGCAACTGCTTCGCGGGCGGCACGGCCGACGGCGAGGCCGAGGCCGACTGCCCCGGGCAGGTCACGGTACGCCGGCTGGCCGGCGACTTGGTCGTGGTCACCTTCTTCGGAGTGGTGGTTCCCGGAGAGGTGGCCGGCTTGGGGGTCGTCCCCGACGCCGAGGGCGTCGGCGACGGGCTGTCCGGGGTGAACAGATCGATCAGACCGTCGACGATCTGCCCGAGGACGCCGGTGGACGGCGATGGCGACGGCGACGCGGACGGCGACGCCTTCGCCGAGGGGCTGGCCGACGGCGCCGGAGCCGCCGGCGAAGTACTCGCCGACGGCTTCGGAGCGCGGGTGGCAGTGCGGCTCGGCGTGGGACAGCTCGCCGCGTACGCCGCCGGAGCCGATCGCATCGCGACGACGCCGATGGCCGCGATCAGCAGCGGCACCATCGTGACGGCGAGCAGCTTCCCGCGGGCGGCTCCGTCGGCCCGGCCCCGGACGAGGTCGGGTTCCCCGAGATCCGGTTCACGCATCTCGTCGGTGGCCGCGTGCCGCGGGCTGTGCTCGTCCCCGTCGTCCTCGGTGTCCGCGGCGGATCCCGGCTCGTCGTCCGAACCGGGGCCGCCCGAGGCGTTCGCCGACTCGGGGTCGACCGGGCTCCACGAGAAGATCAGCGCACCGGCGGTCATCCCGAGCAGCGTGCCCAGGATCCAGCCGCCGAAGTTCACGCCGATCAACGCGTACACCGAGATGAACGCGCTGATGATCCCGTAGAAGGCCCGCTGCGCCGGGGTGAACCACGCCAGGAAGCCCGCGAGGACCAGCATCAGGGGAATCAGGTACGCCTGGAACCCTTCGACGCCCACCTTGAGAACGATGTCCCCGATGGACGTCTGCGTCGAGGCGTAGATCTCGACGCCGGCCAGGATCGCCAGCAGTCCACCCCAGAACGGCCTAGCCCGCCGCCAGGTGCGGAACCGCTGCCAGACGGAGGGTGGGTCCGCTCGGACGGCCGGCGACGGCTGCTCGACGGCAGTCGTCTCCTGTTCCCGAGGGGTGTTTTCCATAGGAGTTTGCCTCCAGGCAGTGCGGGTGACCGTCGAGCCGGCCGCCCAGGGGTCGGGCGGCCGGCCGATCGTCACACCATGGGCGCGGTCAGTCCAGAGCCGAGTCGGCGAAGCACTCGTAGCCCGTGAGGTCCACCTTCATCGACAGGCCGGTGAGGGTGAACGTGCCCGCGTTGGTGCTGTACGCGCGCTGCTTGAGGTTGTGGATCTCG
>JABFYB010000023.1 GCA_013361475.1 Hamadaea sp. | reverse complement strand
CTGATGATCAGCGGCATCGCGCTGCGGCTGGCGATGTGCGTCGTGGCCAACACGGTGTCGTTCTGGCTGCGGATGCCGATGCCGATGTTCGCCATGACCGCGTGGCAGGTCGGCGAACTCGCCCGGTACCCGCTGGGCATCTACGGCTTCGGCCTGCGGTTCCTGCTCGGGGCGGCGGCGCCGTTCGCCTTCGCCGGGTTCTTCCCGGCCGCCTGGCTGCTCGACCGCGGCGGGTACGCCTGGCTCGGCATCCTCACCCCGGTGGTGGCGGCGGCCTGGTGGTTCTTCGCCGTCCGGCTCTTCCGCCGGGGCCTACGCCGCTACGAAAGCGCCGGCCACTAACTCGTTGGGGCGAGGAGGTCAGGAGCGGAGGCGGGCGAAGGCGTCCACGGCACGGGTCGTGGTCCAGTGGCGGTTGTGCGCGAACGGGCCGAACCGCTGCGGGCTCAGCGAGCGTACGTCCACTTCGGAGGAGCCGGACGTGATCAGCTCGGCGAGCGCCTTGCCCACGCCGCCGGCGAGCGCCATGCCGTGCAGGCTCATCCCGGCGGCGGCCCAGAGGCCGGGGACGTCGGTCTGGCCGACGAGCGGCTCACCGTCCGGGGTGAACGCCTCGGGGCCGCAGATGACCTTGACGATCTCGGGGAGGTCCCGGATCCGGCCGGACGCGGCGGCGACCAGCTCGTCGATCGGCGCCGGGGTCGCCTGCGTACGCGACTCGGCGAGCGGCGGCGCGCCGTTGAGCGGCCACGCCGGGACCGGAGCCGACGGGTACGCCCCCAGGATCAGCCCGCCACCGGCGCCGCGCAGGTAGAGGTTGCGATCGGGGTCTCGCACGGTCGGCAGGGTGTCCGGATCGAGCGGGGTCTCGAACGGGGCGGTGACGGCGTACTGGTGGTTGACCGGCGCGACGGGCACGGTCGCCCCGGCGAGGTGCCCCAGGTGCGCCGACGCGGCTCCGGCCGCCAGCACCACCGTGTTCGTTCTGAGGTCGCCGTCCGACGTCCGGACGCCGGTGACGCGACGGGACGCGACGGTCAGCCCGGTGACCCGTACGCCGGTCCGGACGGTCACGCCGAGTGCGGTCGCGGCGGCGGCGAGCGCGGCCGGGAGGTCTTTCGGCCGGACGAAGCCCTCCTCGGGCACCCAGCCGACGGCCTGCACGTCCTTGTCGTCGATCAGCGGCGGCAGGGACGACGGCGGCCGCAGCTCGACGCCCGACGCCGTCAACGCGGCCACCCGCGCCGGAGTCGAGGCCAGCCGGAGACCGCCGACGGGACGCCATCCGGGGTCGAGCCCGGTCTCGGCGCGGAGCCGATCGGCGAGCGCGGGCAGGTAACCGACCAGCGCGCGGGTGGCGGGGGAGCCGCGGAGGGGCGTGACGAAACCGGCGGAGTGCCACGTCGTCCCGTCGGTGAGCTGATGCTGTTCGAGCAGGGTGATCTCCGTCCACCCCAGACTCGCCAGGTGGTACGCGACGGAGCAGCCGACGATGCCGCCCCCGATCACTACGGCGCGGGTTTCGGATGTCACCCAGAGAGATCTATCAAAGCGTACGCCGACACGCCAGACGTCGAGCGGTGCGACTGTTGACGTTCGAACAGCCGACCGGTAGATCTGACGTGTGAACGAGGCACCGATGAGCATCGAGGCGTTACGGGTCGCGATCTCGGCCGAGACGGTCGACACGGTGCTCCTCGCGCTGACCGACATGCAGGGGCGACTGCAGGGCAAGCGGCTCTACGCGCCGTTCTTCCTCGACGAGGTGCTCGCCCACGGCAGCGAGGCCTGTAATTATCTGCTCGCCGTCGACGTGGAGATGAACACCGTCGGCGGATACGCCATCTCGGGCTGGGAGCGCGGATACGGCGACTTCGCCATGATCCCCGACATGCGGACGCTGCGCCGCCTGCCGTGGCAACCGGGCACCGCCCTCGTCCTCGCCGATCTCGCCTGGCTCGACGGCACGCCGGTCGCCGAGTCGCCTCGGCAGATCCTGCGCCGCCAGCTCGACCTGCTGGAGTCCGAGCACGGGCTGACCGCGTATGTGGGGACCGAGCTGGAGTTCGTGGCGCACAAGGAGTCCTATGAGGACGCCCAGCGCCGGGACTACCGGGCGCTCACCCCGGTCAACGGCTACAACGTCGACTACTCCGTGCTCGGCACCGCCCGGGTCGAGCCGTTGCTGCGCCGCATCCGTCAGGAGATGGCGGGCGCCGGGCTCTATCCCGAGAGCGCCAAGGGCGAATGCAACCTGGGCCAGCACGAGATCGCGTTCCGCTATGACGAGGCGCTGACGACCGCCGACAACCACACCGTCTACAAGAACGGGGCCAAGGAGATCGCCGCCCAGGAGGGCTGCTCGATCACGTTCATGGCCAAACCGAACGCGCGCGAGGGCAATTCGTGCCACGTGCACTTCTCTCTGCGTACCAGTCGGGGAGAGCCGGTGATGAGCGGACCCGACGGCGCGTTGTCGCAGCTGGGCACCCATGTGCTCGCGGGCATGCTGGCGGCGACCCGCGACCTGTCGCTGTTCCTCGCGCCGAACGTCAACTCCTACAAGCGATTCCAGCCGGGGTCGTTCGCGCCGACCGCGTTGCGCTGGGGCCGCGACAACCGCACCTGCGCGTTGCGGCTGGTGGGGCACGGTCCGTCGCTGCGGGTCGAGCACCGCGTGCCGGGCGCGGACGTGAACCCCTACCTCGCGATCGCGGCGCTGGTCGCGGCCGCGCGCCACGGGCTGTCCGCGAAGCTGGAGCTCGAGCCCGAATTCACGACCAACGCGTACGCGGACAGCAGCGCTCCCCGTGTCCCCGCTACCCTGCGCGAAGCGCTGTCGGTCTGGCGGGAGTCGGCGATCGTGCCCGAGTTCTTCGGCCCGGCGGTGGCGGAGCACTACGCGCGGGCGGCCGAGGTGGAGATCGAGGCGTTCGACGCGGCCGTGACCGACTGGGAGCTGCGACGGGGGTACGAGCGACTGTGAAGATTCTGAATCCGGCGACCGGCCTGCCGGTGGCCGAGGTGACCCCGACGCCGATCGAGGGGGTCGACGACGCCGTCG
>JABFYB010000488.1 GCA_013361475.1 Hamadaea sp. | reverse complement strand
GTCATTCTTAGCACCCTCAGCAGGAGAGTGCTAAACCGAAGGTTATGACGTGGCTAGCACTCAGTCAAGGAGAGTGCCAGTACGATCCGTGTCGTGGACTCCGAACAGCTCGCCGCGCTGCGCTCCCGGGAGGGAATCGCCGCGCTGGCCGCCGCGGAGGAGCTGGTCGACACCGATCGACTCGCCGCGATCAGCACGCTGCGCTCGCACGGGTACGCCGCCGAAGTGGCCGGCGCGGCGCTCACCCAAGCCGTCCTCCGGGCGCGGGCGGTGGCCAAGTTCGGTGTGGACGCCGGTCGCATGCTGTTCACCCAGGCCGGCCTCGAGCAGGCGACCCGGCCGATCGTCGCCGCTCGGCGCGCCGCCCGGCTCGCCCAGGCAGGCGTACGCCGGGTGACCGATCTCGGCTGCGGGATCGGCTCGGACGCCATCGCGATGGCGCGGGCGGGAATCGCCGTGCACGCCGTCGACGCCGACCCCGTCACATCGGAGATCGCCGCTTTCAACGCCGCCACGCTCGGTCTGGACATCGTGGTGAGCTGCGCCGACGTGCGCGACGTGCCGTTGCACGACGTGGGAGCGGCGTTCTGCGACCCCGCTCGCCGGCAGTCCGGCACCGGCGTACGCCGAACGCGGCGGATCTTCCGGCCGGAGGACTACTCGCCGCCCTGGGATTGGGTCGCGCAACTGCCCCGGCTGGTCGACTACACCGTGGTGAAGCTGGCCCCGGGCTTCCCCGGCGAACTGCTGCCCGACGACTGCGAACTCGAACTGACCAGCGTCGACGGCGACGTCGTGGAGGCCGCCGCCTGGTTCGGGCCGCTGGCTCGCGTACCACGGCGGGCCTCGGTCCTCCGGCAGCGGTCGGTCCACGAGCTGACCGGGTCGGGCGCTGCGGCAGGACCGGTCGGCCCGGTGGGCGAGTTCGTCTACGACCCCGACGGGGCGGTCGTCCGCTCGCACCTCGTGGCGGAGTTCGCCCGGACCGTCGACGGACACCTGGGCGACCCCGACATCGCGTACGTGTGGACCTCTGCTTTTCTCCCGACACCCTTCGGGCGTTGCTTCGCGGTGGACGAGGTGCTGCCGTTCTCACTCAAGCGACTACGCGCGGCGCTCCGCGAGCGGGGCGTGGGACGGCTGGAGATCCTCAAACGGGGCTCCGCCCTCGACGTCGAACAACTCCGGCGTGACCTGCGGCTCTCCGGGGACGCCGAGGCAAGTGTGCTGCTGACGAAGGTGGCGGGGCGGCCGGTCGCGGTGATCGCTCACCCGGTTCCCTAAACTCGCGGTGTGGCAAGCCAAGGGACCCCGGCCACCGCACTGCTGGCCAAGCAGAAGATCGCGCACACGCTGCACCCGTACGACGTCTCCCCGGACGCGCCCAACTATGGCGCGCTGGTCGCCGACGCGATCGGAGCCGATCCGGCCCGGGTCTTCAAGACGCTCGTCACCGAAGTCGACGGTGGACTGACCGTCGCCGTCGTCCCGGTCACCGGCGAACTGGACCTCAAGGCGCTCGCCTCAGCCGCCGGTGGGAAGCGGGCGACCATGGCCGACCGGGCGGTCGCCGAGCGTACGACGGGGTATGTCCGAGGCGGCATCAGCCCGCTCGGCCAGCGCAAACGACTGCCGACCGTGATCGACGCGAGTGCGCTGACCGGTTCGACCGTCTACGTCAGCGCCGGTAAGCGGGGGCTGCAGGTCCAGCTCGCGCCCGACGATCTCGTACGCCTCACCGGCGCGACGGTCGCCCCCATCGCCTCCAGCTGACCCTGCCAGTGCGCTGCGCCGCGGCGCGGAGTGCCGAAATGATCTAGGCGAGAAACGGCGGCCTGGGCAACCATTTCTCGACTAGATCAACTATTCGCCTCCGGTTGACCGGCATTCAGGCGGTGACGAGCTCCGACGACGCGGCCGGTTCGGTCGCGGGGGCGGGCCGGCGGTCCATCTCCCGCCAGAACTTCCCGATGAACGGGGCGATCGTCGCCACGAGGTAGGTCAGGCCGCACACCACCAGCGCGAGTTCCGTGCCGTACTCGCCGAGCCAGCCCGCCATGAGGGCGCCGAGCGGCATCCCGGCGAACGCGACGGCCGACCCCAGCCCCTGTACGCGCGCCTGCAAGTGCTCGGGCACCCGCTCATACATGACGGCCGAGAGGATGGGGTTGACCGCGGCGATGGCGAGCCCGTCGACCAGTCCGAGGACGACGATCGCCCACCCCGGCGCGCCGAAGGCCAGGAAGAAGTAGCGGGGCGCGCCGGCGATGAGGAAGCCGACCGCGAACAGCGCCCAGCGGGGCAGCTTCGGCGCCAGGAAGCTGAACGCGATGTTGCCGAGGACGGCGCCCAGCCCGAACGAGCCCCCGACGAGGCCGATGCCGGCGGGCGTACCGAAGATGTCGCGCGCCCACAGCGGGACCAGCACCGCACTGAAGCCCTGGTCGAGCATGTTGGTCACGAAGAGCATCAGGATCAGCCCCAGGACGAGCCGATCGCCCCGCAGGTACGCCAGTCCGCCGCGAAGGGCCACGCCATAAGGCTCGGCGGCGCGATCCGCCTTCCCCGGTACGCGTACCAGCAGTCCGACGATGACCGCGCACACCCCGAACGAGATCGCGTCGAGCAGCAGCACCTCGGCGGCGTCGCCGAGCCAGACGATCAGCGGGCCGGCGAGGATTCCGCCGATCAGCCCGGCGGCCCGGCTGGTGCCGTCGACGAGCGTGGCCGCGCGGGTCATCTCCACTCCGGACTTCGCCACCGCCTGCGGGAACATCGCACCCCGCTTGGCGGTGTCGCCGAAGCCGCGGAGCAGCCCGGCCACCGCGACGAG
This sequence comes from Hamadaea sp., assembly GCA_013361475.1. Lineage (GTDB taxonomy): Bacteria > Actinomycetota > Actinomycetes > Mycobacteriales > Micromonosporaceae > Hamadaea. The sequence continues at coordinate 10,185 of JABFYB010000488.1, read as the reverse complement.
AAGGGTCAGCAACGGCAGTCCGAGCCGGCCGGACCCGTGCAGGAGCGGGATGGCTCCGATCACGAACAGGCTGAGCAGGTCGGCGACGACGGAGATCCGGCGGCCGCCGACTTTGTCGATGACCGGCCCGCCCAATGCGCAGGCCAGCACGTAGGGGACCAGCTCAGCCGCGCCGACCAGACCGGTCTTGGCGGCGCTGCCGGTGGTGACGAGGACGAGCCAGGGCAGCGCGATCATGGTCATGCGGCTGCCGAGCAGGGACAGGGTGCTGGCGACCAGCAGGCCGGCGAGGGGGGCGCGGCGGTTCATCGTCAGTTCTCCTCACGATTCGAGCGACGGCTCAGGAAGGGCATGACATTGACCTGGACTTCGACGCGCTCGGCGCCCTCGGGAACGGGCTGCTCGTAGTACGCCCGGTAGCTCTGCACGATCTCGTTCAGCTGAGCGAGGAGCCGAGTCGCCTCCTCGGGGGTGAGCATCAGCGCGTAGTCGTTGAGACCCATCGCGTTGTCCCACTCGGACGAGATGGAGGTCGCCTCACCGAGCCAGCGGTCGACCCGCTCCGCGCTGGTCGTGGCGACCGCCCGCAGGTAGATCTCGGTCTCGACCGGCGCCTCCCGGGCGGCGGGCGCGTCCAGGGTCGTGGACTTGTGGCTGGCTCGCCACCAGCGCTCCCGGCCGGTGCCGAGGTCGGTGGCCTCCTCGACGAAGCCGTACTGCGCGAGCTGCCGCAGGTGATAGCTGGTCACGCCGCTCGACTGCCCGATGCGTTCGGCCAGCTTCGTGGCGGTCGACGGCCCCTCGGTGCGGAGCAGGCCCAGCAGCCGTACGCGGATCGGGTGCGCGATGCCCTTCAGCGTGTGGGCGCTGAGGTGGATGCGGCTCTCCTCGGTCATACCGCAAAGATACTTCTGCAAAGAGTTCTTTGCAAGCACTTCTTTGCAATCAAGTCCCGCCACAACAGCGGAGTGGCGGCAGCAAGCAGATCAGGGATCTCGGTCGAATCTTGGGACAAGATTCGACCGAGATCCCTGATCCAGTGGGAAGGGGCTCAGGCCTGCCAGGAGCGCCAGAGCGCGGCGTACGACCCGTCGGCGGCGACGAGTTCGTCGTGCGACCCGAGTTCGGCGATCCGCCCGTCCTCCACGACGGCCACCCGGTCGGCGTCGTGCGCGGAGAACAGCCGGTGCGCGATGGCGACGACGGTCCGGCCGTCCAGCACGGCGGCCAGCGATCGTTCGAGGTGCCGGGCGGCCCGCGGGTCGATCAGCGACGTCGCCTCGTCGAGGACGAGCGTGTGCGGGTCGGCCAGCACCAGCCGGGCCAGCGCCAGCTGCTGGGCCTGCGCCGGCGGCACCGTGAAGGCGCCCTGCCCGACCTCGGTCTCCAACTCGTCCGGAAGCGACCGGACCCAGTCGTCGAGATCCACCGCGGAAAGCGCCCGCCACAAGTCCTCCGAGGTGGCAGTGGGCCGGGCCAGCAGCAGGTTGTCGCGGAGCGTACCGAGGAAGACGTGGTGTTCCTGGGTCACCAGGGCGACCTCGCCTCGGCGTACCGGCAGCGGCAGCTCGGCCAAAGGAGCGCCGCCGACGGTGACCGAACCCGAGGTCGGCGGGTGGATGCCGGCCAGGAGACGGCCCAGCGTCGACTTCCCGGCGCCGGACGGGCCGACCATCGCCAGCCGCTCCCCCGGCCGCAACGTCAGATCGATGCCGTGCAGCACCGGCCGCCCGGCCACGTAGGAGTACGTGACGCCGGTAGCCACCAGGTCGGAGCCGACCGGCTGGGTCGCGGAGGCCGACGACTCGCCCGCGGCGAGGCTGACGCCGACGAGCCGGGCGAGGGCCGCCCCGCCGACCTGGATCTCGTCCAGCCATTCGAGCGCGTGCTCGATCGGCCGCACCATCTGCTGCACGTACGCCACCGCGGCAGCCAGCTCGCCGATGGAGACCCAGCCCTTGAAGTAGAACGCCCCGCCGATGACCAGCGTCGCCGTGATCGAGATGTAGAAGCCGGCGTCGATCGTCGGGAACAGGATCGTCCGCAACCGCAGCGTGAACCGCTCAGCGGCGTACGACTGGGAGATCTTGGCGTCGATGTCGGCCCGCCGCCGCCCCCCGAAGCCGAAGGCCTCGCTGGTCCGCGCGCCCTCGACCGTTTCCGCGAGCGAGTCGGTGACGTCCGCGTAGGCCGCGTTCTCGCGCAGGTAGCCGGGGGTGGCCCGGCCGAGGTACCACCGGGCGATGGCGATCAGGAGCGGCGCTCCGAGCAGGCACGGCAGCGCGAGCTTCCAGTTGTTGAGGACGAGCGCGCCGGCCGACAGGACGGCGGTCACGATCGCGACGAACAGCTCCGGCACTCCCCGGCGCACGCTGTGGTTGAGCGAGCCGACGTCGCGGGACGCGCGGGTCATCAGGTCGCCGGTGCCCGCTCGTTCCACAGTCGACAGCGGTACGCCCAGCACCCCGTCGACGAACTCCTCCCGGATGTCGGCCAGCATGCGTTCGCCGAATCGGGCCGAGGCGTAGACGGCGAACCGGATGAACACCGCGTTCGCCAGCACCGACACGACGATCGCCAGGGCCAGCACATCGACCCGGCCGGTGGTGCCGTGACCGGCCACGGTGTCGATCATCTGGCCGAGCAGGGCGGGTGCGAACAGCCCGGCGATCGCCGCCAGCGCGTGCAGCAGCACGACCAGCCCGAGCGCCGCCTTGTGCTCGCGCAGCAGCCGCACGGCGTAGGCCCGGACGACCGGCCCGGTGGCGATGGGCAGGATCTCCCGGCTCATCAGGCGTCCTCTCCCCGGGTCACGACGGCCCGGTACCGCGGTTCGGTCCGCAGCAGCTCACGGTGCGTGCCCTCGGCGACGACCTTGCCGTCCTCGAGGTAGATCACCTTGTCGGCCCGGTCGAGCACGAGCGGGCTGGTGCTCGCGATCACCGTCGAACGCTGGCCCCGCTCGGCCCGGTACGGTCCGACCCGGGCGGCGACGCGGGCCTCGGTGTGCGCGTCGACGGCGCTCGTCGGCTCGACCAGCAGCAACATCGGCGTGTCGGCGAGCAGCGCGCGGGCCAGCCGCAGCCGCTGCTGCTGACCGCCGGAGAACTCGCGGCCGCGCTCGGCCACGAAGCTGTCCAGGCCGTCGGGCAGCGCGTCCACGATGTCGGTCGCGCTCGCCGCCGTCAGCGCCGCGCGAATCTCCTCGTCGGTCGCGGCCCGCGGCGTCCCCGCCCGCGGGTCGAGCTCCGCGCGCAGCTCACCACTGAACAGCCGCGCGTCGTTGTCACCCACGAGGATGACCTCACGGATCGCGCGCCTCGCCATTTTCTCCAGGGGTACGCCGTCGGCAGTGACCGAGCTGTCGGCATAGCGGCCGAGGCGGTCCACGACTTCCGCCGCGTCCTCCGGTTTGGCACTGGCGATCGCGGTGAACCGGCCGGCCTCGATCGTGACCCCCGACGTCGGATCGTGCAGGTCGACGGCGCTGGTCGGCGGCATGCTCCGGTCGAGCGCCCCGGGCTCGTCGATCTCCGGCTCCAACTGCAGGAGGTAGACCATGCGCCGGGCGGCCACCAGCCCCCGGGTCACCTTGTCGACGAGTTCGACGATCGTCCGCAGCGGCACCAGCAGGAAGGCGGCGTACCCGTAGAAGCTGAACAGCTGCCCGACCTGAATCTCACCGGCGAGCGCGAAGCGGGCGCCGAGCCAGGTGACCAGCGCGACGAACAGCCCGGGCAGCAGCACCTGCGCCGCCTCGAGCAGAGCGTCGACCTTGCCCACCCGGACGCCTTCGGTCCGCAGCCTTTGCGACTGGGTCCGATAGCTCGCCGCGAACACCGACTCGCCGCCGACACCCCGCAGCACCCGCAGGCCCGCGACGATGTCCCCGGCCCGGCTGATCAGCCTGCCCTGCTGCTCCCGGTACGCCGCCTGCCGCGTGTGCAGCGGCCGGATGAGCAGTGCCACCGCCGACATCATGAGCGGTACGCCGATCAGCACGACCAGGCCGAGCTGGAACGACGTCGTCAGCAGGATGACCGAGACGACCACGATCGCGACGACCGCACCCGAGCCGCGCAGGAGGATGTCGAGCGCACCGCCGATGTGGCTGACGTCGGAGTTGCCGATGCTGACGACCTCACCGGTCGCGATGCGCTTGGGCAGCGTGGCGCCGAGGCGGTTGGCCTGGTCGACGGTCAGCTGAATCGTCCGGTACGCCGCCCGCAGCCAGTTGTAGACCGCGAACCGGTGCCGCATGATGTTCGCCCAGGCCGTGACGGCGCAGAGGAACACGAAAACGCCGGCCCACCGCAGCAGACCGGCGAAGTCGGGAGCGTCGAGAGCCCGGCCGATGGCGGCCGGTCCGAGCGCCATCGCGACCATCCAGATGACGCCGAGCGACATGCCCACCACCATGGTCGGCCACTGCTGACGCCAGAGCCAGAACAGGTAATGCGCCGGTGACCGGCTGTCCGGACGGCCGGGATCAGGTTCAGGAAGGGGTTTGCGTAAGGGGCGGCGCACAGCGCGGACATTACGAGATCAGGCCGCCGCGCGGCAACCGGTTTTCGCCTCCGACCGGCTGCCCGGATAGGCTGTTCGTCGTGCTTGTCCTCGTTGTCGACACCGCCACCCCCGCCATCACCGCCGCGGTGGCCGAAGTCACCGCCACCGGCGTGCGAATTCGAGCCGAACGGGTGACGGTCGACGGAAAGAAGCACGGCGAACTGCTGGCCCCGCAGATCGACGCCGCCCTCGCCGAGGCCGGGGTGAAGCCCCGGGAGCTGACCGCGATCGTGGCCGGCGTCGGCCCCGGCCCGTTCACCGGGCTCCGGGTGGGTTTGATGACGGCGACCTCGATCGCCGACGCGCTCGGGATCCCCACGTACGCCGTGTGCAGCCTCGACGGGCTGGGCGCCACGACCTCCGGCACCGCCCTGGTCGCGACGGACGCCCGGCGGCGCGAGGTCTACTGGGCGGCGTACTCGGACGGGGAGCGGGTCGACGGTCCCCACGTCGCCAAACCGGCCGACGTCGGGCAGACGGTCGCCGACCACGCCGTCGGCGAAGGCGCCCGGAAGTACGCCGATCAGCTCGGCCTCGCCGTCGGCCCCGAAGCCCCGGACTACCCGTCGGCCGAGTGGCTGGCCCGGCTGGCGGCTTCTCGCGTACGCGAGAACGCGCCGTCCGAGCGGCTGACTCCGCTCTACCTGCGCCGTCCGGACGCGGTCGAGCCGGGAGCACCCAAGCGAGTGTCATGACGGTGGCCGCATGACCTTCCAGCTGGGGCGGCTGCGGTGGTGGCAGATCGCCGACCTGTTGCCGATCGAGGCGGACCTGTTCGGGGCCGAGGCGTGGACCGCGGGCATGTTCTGGAACGAGCTCGCCAACGGGCACCTCTACCTGGCCGCGACCGAGGACGGCGCGGTCCTCGGCTATGGCGGGCTGGCGTTGAGCCCGCCGGACGAGGCCTGGATCAACAACGTCGCCGTCCGCCGTGACGCCCAACGCCGCGGGATCGGCCGCGCCCTGGTCGCCGCCCTGCTCGACGTGGCGAGCCGGGCCGGGATCGACCAGACGCTGCTGGAGGTCGCCGCCGACAACAAGCCCGCCCAGGCGCTCTACGCCGACTTCGGGTTCGAGACGGTGGGCGTTCGCAAGCGGTACTACCAGCCGAGCAACACCGACGCGTGGGTCATGCGCCGGATCGAACCGTGAAAGTCCTTGAGGAGTCCCCGTGAAGTCAGAGCCGTTGGTCCTGGGCATCGAGACGAGCTGCGACGAGACCGGCGTCGGCATCGTCCGGGGGCATACGCTGCTCGGCGAGGCGTTGGCGTCCAGTGTGGACGAGCACGCCCGATTCGGCGGCGTGGTGCCGGAGGTGGCCAGCCGCGCCCACCTCGAGGCCATGATCCCCACCATGGAACGGGCGCTGGACCAGGCCGGGGTGACCCTGGCCGACGTGGACGCGATCGCGGTGACCGCCGGACCGGGTCTGGCCGGGGCGCTCCTCGTCGGGGTGGCCGCCGCGAAGGGGTACGCCCTCGCCGCCGAGAAGCCGATCTACGGCGTGAACCACCTCGCCGCCCACGTCGCCGTGGACACCTTGGAGCACGGTCCCCTGCCCGAGCCGGCCATCGCGCTGCTCGTCTCCGGCGGCCACTCGTCGCTGCTGATGGTCAAAGACCTCGCGCGTGGCGTCACCCCGTTGGGCGCCACCATCGACGACGCCGCCGGCGAGGCCTTCGACAAGGTGGCCCGCCTCCTCGGGCTGCCGTTCCCGGGCGGACCCTGGATCGACAAGGCGGCCCGCGACGGCGACGGCGCGTCGATCACCTTCCCGCGCGGCCTGACGGCGGCGAAAGACCTGGCGACACACCGCTTCGACTTCTCGTTCTCCGGACTCAAGACGGCGGTCGCCCGCTGGGTGGAGGCCCGGGAGAAGTCCGGCGAACCCGTGCCGGTCGCCGACGTCGCGGCCGCGTTCCAGGAAGCCGTCTGCGACGTGCTCACCACCAAGGCCATCGACGCCTGCCGGGCCAACGGCATCGAGACCCTGGTCATCGGCGGTGGCGTCGCGGCCAACTCCCGGCTCCGCGCGCTCGCCGAAGAACGCGCCGCCAAGCACGGGATCGCGGTACGCGTACCGCGGCCGAAGCTGTGCACCGACAACGGCGCGATGGTCGCCGCGCTGGGCTCGCACCTGGTGGCCTCGGGCATCGCGCCGAGCCGCCTCGACCTCCCGGCCGATTCCGCAATGCCGCTCACGTTGGTCGTCGCATGACTGCTACGTTGCCAGGCGTGATCGTGCGCATGTGGGAGATTCGGGCGTACCCCCACCACTTCCCCGAACTGCTCAGCTGGGTGTGCGACATCGCCGTCCCCGGCTTGGAGATCCAGCCGTTGCACGTCTCGACCGAGATCTTCTCCTCGGCGGACGGCCGGATCGTCGTCATGTCCCGCTGGCGTGGCGAACCGACGCCGCTGCCGGACCCGCCGCGCGACCTCGTGGCGCGGTCCGCGCACAGCTGGGACTTCACGCCTGTCGATCGCTGACCGCGATCTCCCGGATGCAGTGTTTCCCGCCGGCGCAGGTACCTCTGGCCGGCGCCTCGATCGCTGACCGCTGCAGGTGCGGATCACGGTTACGCATGGTTCCGGCGCCCAAGATCGCATGCATATCCGTGATCTGGTGCCCAGGGGGGCGGCTAGACGCGCAGGCGGGAGGCCCAGTCGCCGTCGTGGCCGACCAGCTCGACCTCGCGGGTGTCGTCGTCGTGCCGGGTGATGCGCACCTCGAGGTACGCCTCCGCGAGCTGCTCCACCATGCCCTCGCCCCATTCGACGAGGGTCACCGAGTCGTCGATGTCGGCGTCGAGGTCCAGGTCGTCCACTTCGGCGCGCGGATCGCGGACCATCCCGAGCCGGTACGCGTCGACGTGCACCATCGGGACCGTGCCACCGGCGTGCACGTCCGGGCGATGCACCCGGGCGATGACGAACGTCGGCGAGGTCACGTCACCGAGGACGCGCAGCCCCGCGCCGATGCCCTGGGCCAGGGCGGTCTTCCCGGCGCCGAGGGGGCCGGTGAGGATCACGAGATCGCCGGCGCGCAGCAGGCGGGCCAGCTCCGCGCCGTACGCGTGAGTGTCCTCGACCTTCGACAACTTGATGGGGCTCTGCCTAGAACTCACCCGACAACCTTATCGAGGAAGCTCTGCAACGCCGCGTTCACCTCGTCGGCGTGCTCCAACAGAACCACGTGACCGGAGTCGGGGACGACGACGAGTTCGGCGTCGGGCAGGTGCCGGACGATCTCCTCGGAGTGCTTCACCGGCAGGATCGGATCCTTCTCGCCGCAGATCACCATCACCGGCTTGTCGCGGATCGCGGCCAGCGCCGGGTAGCGCGCGTGGCTGTAGAGCGTACGCAGGTAGCGGGTGACCGTGTCCATCGGCGTACTGGAGTTCATGTGCTCCACATAGGAGACCAACGCCGGGCTCGGCCGTTTGGCGCCGAAGCCGTACCGCCGGGTGAGCAGCCAGGCGAGGTCACTGGAGGCATGCCGGGCCCGGTCGATCATGCGCCCGCTGTACTTGGTCGCGCCGGACACCATGCCGAGCAGTGGACCGGCTCCGGCGATCATCTCCGGTATGCCGCCGAGCTTGCCGGTCTCCGACTTGCCGCCGCTGGTGGAGATGAGCACCACCCCGGCGACCCGGTCGGCGAACAGCTCGGGGAACAGCTCGGCACACGCCATGATCGTCATGCCGCCCATCGAGTGTCCGATGAGGACGACGGGACCGGCCGGCGTGGTCTGCTGGATGACGTCGCGCAGCGCCTCGCCCAGCGCGGGCAGCTCGTACTCCCCGTCCTCCAGGCGGCCGGACCGGCCGTGGCCCGGCTGGTCGTAGAAGACCATCCGATAGTCACCGGGGTCGAGGTAGCGCCGCTGCATGTGGAAGGTGCCCATGTCCAGGCAGAAGCCGTGGACGAAGATCAGCGTCGCCTCCGGTTCGCTGAAGCCGCCGAGATCCAGCGCCACGCCGTCGGCCGGCTCGACGATCTCGACATACAGCTGCACTCCGTCCGCCGTCGTCACGGTCAACGCCTCGTCGTACGCCAACGGGCCGAACGGCTCGTCGGCGTACCGGTCGTCGGAGTTCTTTCGTGTTCGGCCCACCAAGGCACGCTCCGCCGCCACTCCGGCGGCCACCCCGGCCGCCGCCACCCCTGCCAATGCCCCGACGATGCCCCATCTAGCCATGGTCAGTCCTGATACCTGCGCGGTACGCCCGACCGCCCGAACCGGGTCACGATCTCGTAGTTGATCGTGCCGACGGCGGCCGCCCAGTCGTCGGCGGTCGGCTCACCCCGGTCGCCGGGTCCGAACAGGATCGCCTCGTCCCCGGCGGTCACGACGGCGTCGTCGCAGTCGAGGACGAACTGGTCCATGCACACGCGCCCGGCGATCTCGAAGCGCCGTCCGTTCACCTGGACGGGGCCACTGCCGCTCGCGTGCCGGGGCACGCCGTCGGCGTACCCGAGGGGAATGAGGCAGAGCGTGGTCTCGCGGGCCGTGACGTAGGTGTGGCCGTAGGAGACGCCCTCGCCGGCCGGGACCCGCTTGACCAGCGCGACCGGCGCGCGGACCGTCATCGCGGGCCGCAGGCCGAAGGTCTCGCCCGCGATGGGTGAGAGCCCGTAGACCGCGACCCCCGGGCGGACCAGGTCGAAGTGCGCGTCGGGCCGGGTCAGCGTCGCGGCCGAGTTGGCGATGTGCCGGAGCCGCGGCGTGACCCCCGTACGCTCGGCGGTCGCCAGCGCGTCGTGGAAGACCTGCAGCTGACGGTCGATCGACGGGTGACCGACCTCGTCGGCGCAGGCCAGATGGCTCCACACCCCGACGATCTCCAGTACGCCCTCCGCCTGCGCCTTCGCGGCCGCCTCGACGAGCTTGGGCCAGACGTCGGGGGGCGCGCCGTTCCGGTTGAGCCCGGTGTCGATCTTGAGATGTACGCGGGCGACCCGATCGACCTGGCGCGCGTCCTCGGCCAGCTCGGCCAGCTGACCCAGGCTGGACACGCTCAGATCGACATCGGCGAGTACGCCCTCCCGCAGCGGCGTCCCCGGCGGCAGCAGCCAGGCCAGGATCGGCGCGGTCACACCTTCCGCCCGGAGCTGGAGCGCCTCCGGCAGACTGCGTACGCCGAGCCAGGTGGCCCCGCCGGCGAGGGCGGCCCGCGCGCTGCGAACCGCGCCGTGGCCGTAACCGTCGGCCTTCACCACCGCCATCACCTCGGCCGACGTCTTCGCCTTGAGCAGCTCGACGTTGGCCCGCACGGCCGCGAGATCGACGACCGCTTCCGCCTGCCACATAGTCCTACCCTACCGGCTGGTACGCCTCGTCGGCTCGGGGAGATCAACGCCCGGGACGCGCCAGTCGCATGGACGCTGGTCGCGCTGGATCAGGGTTCGCGGCCGTATCTTGGCGCAAGATTCGACCTGGAACCCTGATCCGGCGCGAAGAAGGCGAAGACGGCGAAGGCAGCGCGAAGAGGGGGTCAGTGGGGAACGACCGTGCGTAAGGCGAGTGCGACATCCGCACTGGTGACCGACCCGGTCTCGGCGGCGGCCCGCCCGGCGAGCCCGTGCAGGTACGCGGCCGCGACGGCAGCGCGT
>JABFYB010000552.1 GCA_013361475.1 Hamadaea sp. | reverse complement strand
CCGTGTATCGCTCCTGGTCCAGGTGGGCGATGATGCTGCGGGCGGAGTTCCGGGAGACGTCGTGTTCGCCGCTGCGCCCGCCGGACAGGACACCGATTTTGAGAGCGCTCATGCCCCCACCCACTGACGTTCGGCCCGCGCCCCTGCGCCGGTCAGGATCTCGTGCGGATTCGTTCCGGCCCAGGTCGCCCAGTCGGCGGCGGTCGGCTCACCGTCGTCGCCGGGGCCGAAGACGGTCACCGGATCGCCGATCGCCACCGGCAGTCCCCCGGCGTCGACGACGCATTGGTCCATCGTGATGCGGCCGACGATCGGGCAGCCCTGCCCGGCCAGCCACACGTGCGCCCGGCCCTCGGCCGTGCGGGGCAGGCCGTCGGCGTACCCGACGGGCAGCAGCGCCAGCGTGCTCGGTCGCCGGACGGTGTATTCGTGCCCGTAGGAGACGCCGGTTCCGGCGGGCGCCCGTTTGACGTTGATCACACTCGTGGTGAGCGTCATGGCCGGCCGCAGGCCGTGCCGCCGGCCGCTGACGGGCTCGATGCCGTAGAGGGCCAGCCCGACGCGGCACAGATCGAAGTGGGTGTCGGGGCGGGTCAGGGTGGCCGCCGAGTTCGCCACATGGAGCAGTTCCGGGCGCAGGCCCGCGGCGTGCACGGCGGCGACGGCGTCGCGGAACGCCGCGAGCTGCAGGTCGGTCGTCCGGTCGCCGGGCACGTCGGCCGCGGCCAGGTGCGACCACACGCCGGTCACGGTCAGCGACCCCTCGGCCGCGAGTTTCGCGGCCCACGCCACCAGGTCCGGCCAGTCGTCCGCGGACGCGCCGTTGCGTGTCAGGCCCGTGTCGGCTTTCAGGTGTACGCGCGCCGCCCGCCCAGCGGCCTCCGCGGCGACGGCGATGCGGCGCAGATGAACCACCGTGGAAACGCCCAGATCCACTTCCCGGCGGATCAACGGCTCGAAATCGGTCTCGATCGGGTGCAGCCAACTGAGAACCGGGGCGTCGACCCCCGCCTGGCGCAGCCTCAACGCCTCGGCGGCGGAGGTCACCCCGAGCCAGGTCGCCCCGGCGTCCAGCGCCGCCCGGGCCACCGGAACCGCGCCGTGGCCGAACCCGTCCGCCTTCACGACCGCCATCACCGCGGCTCGCGTACCAGCTGAGACCGCGCGGACGTTGGCCCGCACGGCCGTGAGGTCGACCACGAGCCGGGCCGTCTGTTCGATCATGGGGTGAGTTCACCAGGCCGGGTGTGAGTCGGCCGCGAGCAAAAGTCCTCACGCTGGGCTAACACGCCGCTGGCATACTTGCGCGGGTGCGAGTACTGGTGGCCGAGGACGAGCCGATGATGGCCGCGGCGATCGCCGACGGGCTGCGGGACGAGGCGTTCGCGGTCGATGTCGTGCACGACGGCGCGGCGGCGCTGGAGCGGCTCTCGATCAACGACTACGACGTCCTGCTGCTCGATCGGGACCTGCCGGTGGTGCACGGCGACGAGGTGTGCCGCCAGGTGGCGGCGGGCGACGGGGCGGTCCGGGTGCTGATGCTGACCGCCTCGGGCACGGTCGCCGAGCGGATCAACGGCCTATCCCTGGGCGCGGACGACTACCTGCCGAAGCCGTTCGACTTCGACGAGCTGGTCGCCCGGATCCGGGCGCTGGGGCGGCGCACCCGGCCGGCGCTGCCGCCGGTGCTGGAGCGGTCCGGGATCCGGCTGGACCCGCACCACCGGGAGACGTATCGCGACGGCCGCTACGTCAGCCTGTCCCGCAAGGAGTTCGCGCTGCTGGAGGAGCTGCTGCGGGCCAATGGCGGCGTGGTGTCGGCCGAGACCCTGCTCGAGAAGGTGTGGGACGAGAACGCCGACCCGTTCACCACGATCGTCCGGGTCACGCTGAGTTCGCTGCGCCGCAAGCTCGGCGAGCCGCAGCTGATCGAGACGGTCACCGGCGTCGGGTACCGGGTCCGATGAACTCGTTGTCCCGGGGCAGTCTGCGGCTGCGGCTGACCCTCGCCTTCAGCTTGATCTTCCTGTTCGGCGGGGCGGCGGTGCTGTTCGGCTCGGTGATCCTGGTCCGCAACAGCATGAGTTACGCGCTGAACGGCGCGATCGAGAGCAAGTACGACGGCAGCTTCCGCACGCCGCGCATGGGCGAGGACCAGCTCGACAAGGAAGCCCTCTACGACCAGCTGGAGGCCGACCAGGCCACCAAGCGGATCATCATCGACAGCATGCAGACCAACCTGATCAAGAAGGGTGGCGCGACCGTCCTCGGGGTCTGGCTGGTGGCGACGGCGACCGGCTGGTTCCTCGCGGGCCGGGTGCTGCGGCCGCTCAACACCATCACCGCGGCCGCGCAACGGATCGCGGGGCGTACGCTGCATCGCCGGATCGCCCTGCGGCATCCGCCCGGTGAGGTCAAGACGCTGGCCGACTCGTTCGACAGCATGCTCGACCGGATCGACGATGCGTTCTCGGGCCAGGAGCGGTTCATCGCCAACGCCGCCCACGAGCTGAAGACCCCCATCGCGATGAGCCGTACGCTCGTCGAGGTCGCCATGCGCAAGCGGGCCGCCCCGCCGGAGATCCACGGGCTGGGCGAGAACCTGCTGGAGATCAACCTGCGGCACGAGCGGCTGATCGAGTCGTTGCTGACACTGGCCAGCGCCGGGCACGCCATCACCCAGCCGCGCCCGGCCGACCTGGCCGAGCTCGCGCAGTCGGCCATCGCCGCCACCGACACACAGGACGCGATCATCGTGTCCGACCTGCGCCCGGCACGGACGATCGGCGACCCGATCCTGCTGGAACAGGTCATCCGCAATCTCGTGGACAACGCCGTGCGCTACAACGTGCCCGGTGGCCAGGTCGAGATCCGCACCCGGTCGTTCGTCCACGAGGTCCAGGTGATGGTGGTCAACACCGGCCCGGTCATCGCCCCGCACGAAGTGCCGACGCTGTTCGAGCCGTTCCGGCGGCTCATCGATCGGGTCGGATCGGCTCGAGGCAGCGGTCTCGGGCTGTCGATCGTCCGCGCGGTCGCCCAGGCGCACAAGGGCGACGTGAGCGCGACGCC
>JABFYB010000604.1 GCA_013361475.1 Hamadaea sp. | reverse complement strand
AACGGACTGATCGGCAGCCTACGGGAGCGGGCGATGCGTGGCGAGGGTTCAGGGCTGGCGGCGAGCCACGGTCAGCACCTGCGTCGGGGTGTTCCAGGCGGCCGTGGTGAGCGGCTGCGGCTGGACCCGGGCCGGGGCGAGCAGCGACAGCGCGTGCTGTGCGCGTTCGGTGGCGGCGTTGGCCTCCCGGCGCAGGCTGCGAGCCTGGTCGGCTGCGGCGACGTAGGCGTCCCAGGCGTTGCGTTCGCGCTGCGCGACCGCCCGGTACGCCGCTTCGCCGGCTTGGCGTACGACCCGGCTCAGTTGGCGCTCCTGGTCGGCGAGGGGGCGTTCGGGATCCCAGCCGTCGCGGCCGGCGACGGCGTCGCCGAGGGCGAGCGGCGAGATCTGCCCACGCAGGGCAGCCTCGGTGACGATCCGGCGGAGGTGGCGTACTCGGGCGGACAGGTCCTCGTCGTTCTCGGTGTCGGAGGCGACGGCGGCGGCCAGGGTCAGCCGGCGCCAACGTTCGTCGGCCGCGTCGTATGCCTGCTCGGCACGCTCCAGTTCGGCCTGGGCCTGGTGCCACAACTCCCGCAGGCGCGCTTCCCGGGCTCCGGCGCGGTCGGCCGCGACCGTCACCTCGCCGGCGTATCGGGTGGACTCGACGGCCAGCGTGGACAGCCGTTCCCGCCGCAGCACCGTCGCCGTCCGCAGCCGGGCGGCGTCGCGCGTCCACCGCCGGACGCCGGGGACGATCAGCCAACCGGTGGCGTAGACGGCGAAGAGGACCAGGAGAAACCACAGCGCGGCGGCGTTCGGTACCACGCGAATAACCTACAGCTTTCGCCGTTAATCCGCATCAGATACGACAAGTCCGTTTGTCCATTCTGGACCGTCGGATCAGGTCAACGGCTTGATGAGCAGCTCGAACTCCAGATCGTCGCGCTTGGGCAGCCCGAAACGTTCGTCGCCGTACGGGAACGGGGTCGTCTTGCCGGTACGTGTGTAGCCGCGCCGGGCGTACCAGGCGATCAGTTCCTCCCGGACGGAGATCACGGTCATGCGCATCTCGCGTACGCCGAAGGCCGTGACGGCGACGCGTTCGGCCTCGGCGATGACCGCCTTGCCGACGCCGCCGCCCTGGAGTCCCGGGCGCACCGCGAACATCCCGAAGTACGCGTAGTCGCCGCGATTCTCGAGGTGACAGCAGGCCACGAGGTCGTCCGGCCGACCGGCGGCCGTCGCGACCAGCAGCCGGCTGTCGGAGTCCTCGACCAGGTCGGCGACCTCGTCGGCGTCGGTGCGCTGGCCGTCGAGGAAGTCCGCCTCGGTGGTCCACCCGGCCCGGCTGGCCTCCCCCCGGTACGCCGAGTCCACCAAGGCCACGATGGCCGGCACGTCGGACTCGGCGGCGAAGCGGAACGAAAGATCCATCAGCCCAGCATAGGCGGATACCCGGCTAGACCGGCACGGCGCGGCGGGCGGCCGGGATCACCAGCGGCGCCCCGGTTTCCGGGCACTCGACGATCCGGCACGGCAGCCCGAACACCTCTTCGATCAGCTCGGCGGTGACGATCTCGGACGGCTTGCCCTCGGCCACGATCCGGCCGTCGCGCATGGCGATCAGATGCGTGGCGTACCGGGCGGCCTGGTTGAGGTCGTGCAGGACGGCGACGAGCGTGTGCCCCTGGTCGGAGTGCAGCCGGGCGCACAGGTCGAGCACGTCGAGCTGGTGGGCGATGTCCAGGTAGGTTGTCGGCTCGTCGAGCAGCAGCAACGGGGTCTGCTGGGCGAGCGCCATCGCGATCCAGACGCGCTGCCGCTGGCCGCCGGACAGTTCGTCGACGAACGCGGTGGCGAGATCGCCCACGCCGGTGGCGACCATCGCCTGCTGGACGATCTCCTCGTCCTGCGCCGACCATTGGCGCAACAGGCCCTGGTGCGGATACCGGCCGCGGGCGACCAGGTCGGCGACGGTGATCCCGTCCGGCGCGATCGACGTCTGCGGGAGCAACCCGAGCGTCCGCGCGACCGTCTTGGCCGGCAGCGCCCGGATGTCCTTGCCGTCCAGCAGGACGGTGCCCGTCTGCGGCCGGAGCGTGCGGGCCAGCGCCTTGAGCAGGGTGGACTTGCCGCAGGCGTTGGGGCCGACGATGACAGTGAACGAACCGTCCGGGATCGCCACGCTGAGATCCTCGGCGACGACGCGCCGCTCGTACGCGAGCTTCAGGCCGGTCGCGGCGAGCCGCGTCATGAACGTCCTCCTTTGCTGAAGCGGCGTCGCGCCGCGAGAAGCCAGACCAGGTACGCGCCGCCGAGGATGCCGGTGAGCACCCCGACCGGCAGGTCGCGGCCGGGCACGAGCCGTTGGGCGGCGAGGTCGGCCGCCGTCATGAGGGCCGCCCCCACCAGTAGTGAGGACAGCAGGTTGGGACCGGGGTCACCGGTGATCCGCCGGGCGACCTGCGGTGCGGTCAACGCGACGAACGCCACCGGACCGGCCGCGGCCGCTGCGGCCGAGCAGAGCAGCACCGCCGCGCCCAGCAGCGACACGCGCACCGGGGTGACGCGTACGCCGAGCGCCAAGGCCTGGTCATCGCCGAGCGCCAAGGCCGACAGCGGCCGCGACAGTCCGAACAGGACAATCGGCCCGACGACGGTCAGCACGGCCAGGAGGGGCAATGCGTCCTCCCAGCCCCGGCCGTCGAGGCTTCCGGTCAGCCACAGCATGGCCCGGGACGCGTCGGTGATCTCCGCCCGGGTGAACAGGTAGCCGTTGACGCCCGTCAGTACCGCCGCCACCCCGATGCCCACGAGGACCAGGTGGTTGCCGTGCGAGCCGTGCCGGACGGCCAGCAGGTAGATCCCGGCGCCGGTGACGATCCCGCCGACGAGCGCACCGGCGGCCAGCGCCAGGCTGCCACCGCCGGTGACGACGATCGCCAGCAGCGCGCCGGCCGCCGATCCCTGGGTGAAGCCGAGCACGTCGGGGCTGCCGAGCGGATTGCGAGTCAACGCCTGGAAAATCGCGCCCGCCAGCGCCAGGGCCGCCCCGGCGAGCAACGCCGTCACGACGCGCGGGGCGCGCAACTCCTGCACGATGTACGCGTCGGCGGGCGTACCGGAGCCGAGGGCCGCTCGCAGCGCGGCTCCCGGGCTGAGGGGATAGTCGCCGGTGCTCAACAGCAGCAGCGCACAACCCACGGCGACGGCGAGGACGACGAATCCGGCCGCCACCGAACGCGGACGGAGTTTGACGGAGACGGCGGCGGCGCGCAGGACGGTCATACCGCCACCGCCCGCGTGCGGCGTACCGCCCAGACGAAGAAGGCGCCCCCGGCGACCGCGGTGACGATGCCGACCTGCACCTCGCTGGGCCGGGCGAGCACCCGGCCGAGCACGTCCGCGCCCAGCAGCACGAACGGCGCCACGAGGGCACTGACCGCCAGCAGCCGACGCATGTCCGGCCCGGTGAGCGGGCGGACCAGATGCGGCACCAGCAGTCCCACGAAGACGATCGGCCCGCAGGCGGCGGTCGCGGCTCCGCAGAGCAGCGTGATGGCGACGATGCAGCCGACCCGGACGACGGCCGGGCGGGCGCCCAGCGCGCGGGCGGATTCGTCGCCGAGGGCCAGCGCGTTCAGCGGCCGGGCCAGCACCGCCACCGCGATCAGCCCCACGACGACGAACGGTGCGATGAACAATGTGGACGAAGCTCCGGCCGCCGCCAGCGAACCGACCGTCCAGAACCGCATGGCGTCCAGCGACGCCGTGTCGAGCAGCTGCACCGCCGACACGTACGCGTACAGCACCGCGTTGACGGCGGCCCCGGCGAGCGCGAGCCGGCCCGGCGTGGCGGTACGCCCACCGCCGACGGCCCACACGAGCACGGAGACGACGGCCGCGCCGAGGAACGCGAACCAGACGTACCCGCTGAGCGACCCGATCCCGAACACCGTGATGGCGGTGACCACTGCGGCGGAGGCTCCGGCGTTGATGCCGAGCAGTCCCGGATCGGCCAGCGGATTGCGGGTCAGCGCCTGCATGACGCCACCGGCCAGACCCAGCGCCGCCCCGACCTCGAGACCGAGCAGCGTACGCGGCAGGCGCATCTCGCGTACCACGGTGTAGGCGGGGGCCTGGGGGTCGACGAGGCCGGACCAGACCTCGGACAGCGACATCGGCCTTGCACCCACCGCCAGGCTGAGCGCGGTCGCGGCGGCCAGCAGGACCGCGGATCCGAGCAGCACGGCGGACCGTTTGGGAGGTTGGGAGAGCACGGGGGATATCTCCGTAAAAGACGTGACACGCCCGGCATGCGAGCTTCACTTGACAACACTGACTCAGGTAAGGCTAGCCTAACCACAGCTGAGGCGGAAGCCCGGCCCCCCGCGATCCCCGTCGCGGGCTCATCCCCATTCGCAGGAGTAGAACGATGACGCACACCTTCAGCCGCCGCGGCCTGCTTTCGGCCGCCGGAGCCCTCGGACTGGCCGCCCTGACCAGCGCCTGCGGCTCCGACGACAAGCCCAGCTCGACGTCGAGCACCGGCGGGGCCTGGTCGTTCACCGACGACCGCGGCACGAAGGCGTCCACGCCGAGCCGCCCGCAGAAGGTGGTCGCCTTCATCGGCGCCGCCGCCGCCCTCTACGACTTCGGCATCAGCGACCAGATCGTCGGCGTCTTCGGCCCGACCAAGACGGCCGACGGCAAGCCCGACGTCCAGGCCGGCGACTTCCCCATCGACAAGGTCGAGATCCTCGGCAACGTCTGGGGCGAGTTCAACGTGGAGAAGTACGCGGCACTGCGGCCCGAGGTCCTGATCACCGACATCTACGAGAAGGACACGCTCTGGTACGTGCCGGACGAGAGCAAGGACAAGATCGTCCCGCTCGCGCCGACCGTCGGCATCAACGCCGCGCGTACGCCGCTCAACAAAATCATCGAGCGGTTCGGCGAGCTGGCCGCCTCCCTCGGCGCGGACCTGACCGCACCGAAGGTGACCGACGCGAAGACCCGATTCGAGGCGGCGGCCAAGAAACTGGGCGAGGCGGGCAAGTCGACCGGCCTCAAGGTGCTCGCCTGCTCGGCCGCGGCCGACCTGTTCTACGCCTCCAACCCCGGCGTCAACAGCGACATCATGTACTTCAAGGAGCTGGGCGTGGACGTCATCGTCCCGGACAAGCTCGACGACCTCGGCTACTTCGAGAGCCTCAGCTGGGAGAACGCCGGCAAGTACGCCGCCGACATCCTGCTGCTCGACAACCGCAGCTCCACGTTGCAGCCCAAGGACCTCACCGGCAAGCCGACCTGGAACCAGCTGCCCGCCGTCAAAGCCGGCCAGATCGTCGGCTGGAACAGCGAGCCCCGGTTCTCCTACGCCGGCAGCGCAAGCGTCCTCGAACACCTCGCCAACGCCCTGACCTCGGCGAAGAAGGTCAGCTGATCGAGATGCAGGCCCTGTCGCACCTGCTCGACGCCGCCGGAGCCGACCGGTACCGGCTGGCGGTCGCGGACGGCGCGCAGCGAGTCGCCCGGCGGATCACCGCCGCCGGGCGGCCGTTCACCGGGATCTCCCCCGCCCGGCTCGCCGACGACATCGACGCGATCGACCTGGACCACCCGCTCGGCGACACCACCGCCGCCCTCGACGAACTGGACCGCGTCTACCTCCGCGACGCCGTCTACTTCCACCACCCCCGCTACCTCGCCCACCTCAACTGCCCGGTCGTCGTACCCGCCCTGCTGGGCGAGACCGTGCTGTCGGCCGTCAACTCCTCGCTCGACACCTGGGACCAGAGCGCGGGCGGCACACTCATCGAGCGCCGCCTGATCGACTGGACGGCCGCGCGCATCGGCCTAGGGCCGCTCGCCGACGGCGTCTTCACCAGCGGCGGTACGCAGTCCAATGTGCACGCGCTGATGCTGGCCCGCGACGAGGCGCTGGACCGCTTCGCTTGCGCAGCCGATCAGCTGCGCGTGTTCGCCTCCGAGTACGCCCACTTCAGCGTCACCAAGGCGGCCAAGCTCCTCGGACTGGCCGAGGACGCGGTCATCTCCGTCCCCGGCACCGCCGACCGCCGGATGTCACCCGAAGCGTTGCAGCGGTCCTTGGACGCCTGCCGCCAGGCCGGGCTCGTGCCGATGGCCGTCGTCGCGACCGCGGGCACCACCGACTTCGGCAGCATCGATCCCCTCCCCCGGGTCGCCGACCTGTGCCGGCGTACCGGGGTGTGGATGCACGTGGACGCGGCATACGGCTGCGGACTTCTCGTCTCCCGCCGGCGGCGACTCCTCGACGGGATCGAACGGGCCGACTCCGTCACCGTCGACTACCACAAGTCCTTCTTCCAGCCCGTCAGCAGCAGCGCCGTCCTCGTCCGCGACCGCGCCGTCCTGCGGCACGCGACCTACCACGCGGACTACCTCAACCCCAAGCGAGCCGCCGAGGAACAGATCCCGAACCAGGTCGACAAGAGCCCGCAGACGACCCGCCGGTTCGACGCGCTCAAACTGTGGCTGACCCTGCGCATCATGGGGCCCGATGCGGTCGGAGCGCTCTTCGACGCCGTCGTCGACCTGGCCGACGCTGGCTGGCGGATCCTCGAGGCCGACCCCCGCTTCGAAGTCCTCGTCCGGCCCCAACTGAGCACGCTCGTCTTCCGCTTCGTCACGGCCGAATCACGGGCCGACGCCGCGAACCTGTACGCGCGCAGAGCGATCGCGGAATCGGGCGAGGCGATGGTCGCGAGCACCGTCGTCGACGGCCGCCACTACCTGAAGCTCACCCTGCTCAATCCGCGTACCACCGTCGACGACATCAGCGCGGTCCTCGATCTCCTCGCCCAGCACGCCGAGACCTATCTGGGGAGCAGCCTTGTCGCAGCATGAGGACCACGACACCCGGACCCACGACTTCGTCGCCGTCGGGCTCGGCCCGTTCAACCTGGGCCTGGCCTGCCTCGCCGAACCGCTCGGCCTCGACGGCGTCTTCCTGGAGCGCAAGCCCGACTTCGACTGGCACCCGGGCATGCTGCTGCCGGGCAGCACCCTCCAGACGCCGTTCCTGGCCGACCTGGTCAGCCTGGCCGATCCGACGTCGGCGTACTCGTTCCTCAACTATCTCAAGCACTCGGGGCGGCTGTACTCGTTCTACATCCGCGAGAGCTTCTTCCCGCTGCGCCGGGAGTACGCCGACTACTGCCGCTGGGCCGCCCACCAGCTCCGGTCCATCCGATTCGGGCGGCACGTCACCTCTGTGTCCTACCACGACGGTGTGTACGTAGCAGCGACCGCGAGCGGCGAGACCTTCCGCGGACGGCGGCTCGTGCTCGGCATCGGCACAGTCCCGCATCTGCCGCCGGCGGCGGCCGGGCTGCCCGGCGTCGTGCACAGCTCGGCGTACCTGGATCGGCGGGACGCGGTACGCGCCAAGGAGAGCGTCACCGTCGTCGGCAGCGGCCAGAGCGCGGCCGAGATCTACCACGATCTCCTCACGAGCCGGGGCGACGACGGCCACGACTACGACCTCACCTGGATCACCCGGTCGCCGCGGTTCTACCCGCTCGAATACACCAAGCTCACGCTGGAGATGACCTCCCCCGAGTACGCCGACTACTTCCACGCGCTGCCGATGGGCGTACGCGACGCGCTGAACGTGAGCCAGAAGCAGCTCTACAAGGGCATCAACGCGGATCTGATCAACGCGATCTTCGACGAGCTGTACGAACAGCGGATCCGGCCGGGCGGCCGGGGCGCGCGTACGCGGCTCATGACGAACACCGCACTGCGTAAGGCATCCTATGACGCTAGCCAGGACATCTACACTCTCGGGCTGCGGCACGAGGAGCAGGGAGCCGACTTCGAGCTGCGGACGCGGGCGCTCGTGCTCGCCACCGGCTATCGGCAGCCGGAGCCGGAGTTCCTCCGCCCGATCGGCGACCTGCTCGCCCGGGATCCGGCGGGACGGTTCGCGGTCAGCCGCGACTATCGCATCGACAATGGACAGTCCGGCGCCGTCTACCTCCAGAACGGCGAACTGCACACGCACGGCTTCGTCGCACCGGATCTGGGCATGGGGGCGTACCGCAACTCGGTCATCCTGCGGGACATGCTCGGGCGGGAGGCGTACCCGGTCGAGAAGGCCATCGCCGTCCAGGAGTTCGGGGTGCCCGCATGAGCTTCGAGGTGCGGTACGTCGACCCCGTGGGCGACGCCGAACTGCTCCACGGCTGGGTCACCCATCCCAAGGCGGCCTTCTGGATGATGCGGCACGCCTCGCTCGGCGACGTGGCCGCCGAGTACGCCGCGATCGCCGCCCGGCCGGGCCACGACGCGCTGATCGGGTCGCGGGACGGCGTACCGGTGTTCCTCATGGAACGCTACGACCCCCGGCACGAACTGGCCGGGGCGTACCCGGTGCGGCCGGGCGACATCGGAATGCACTTCCTCGTCGCCCCGGCCGAGACGCCGATCCCCGGCTTCACCCGGGCCGTCATCCTGGCCGTCCTCGACTTGCTGTTCGCCGATCCGCTCACCCACCGGGTCGTGGTCGAACCCGACGCCCGCAACACCGCCGTGCACACGCTCAACGCGTACGCCGGTTTCGAGGTCGCCGAGAAGATCCGGCTGCCGCACAAGGAAGCCCTGCTCAGCTTCTGCACCCGCGCGGCGTTCGAGCACGCCCAGCGAAGGAGTCGTCATGTCCATTAAGCACCTGCGCCCCGAGTTGTGGGCGCGCGCCAACCGGCACCTGGCGGCCAAGGCGCTGGCCGAGTTCGCCCACGAACGGCTGCTCACGCCCATCCCGCACGGCGACGAATTCGCCGTCCGGGCGGCCGGCACCGAGTATCGCTTCGCCGCCCGCCTCTTCGCCCTCGACCACTGGCAGATCGATCCGGACTCGGTGAGCCGGGCCCGGGACGGCGTACGGCTGCCGGTCGACGCCGTCGACCTCATCCTGGATCTGCGCGACACGCTCGGGATCAGCTCCACCGTGCTGCCCGTCTACCTGGAGGAGATCACCAGCACGCTCGCCGGGCTCGCGTACAAGCTCGACCGGCCGCCGGTGGATCTGAGCACGGCCGGCTTCCAGGCCATCGAGACCGGCATGACCGAAGGCCACCCCTGCTTCGTCGCCAACAACGGCCGCCTCGGCTACAGCCTCAGCGACTTCCACGAGTACGCCCCGGAGGCGGCGAACCCCGTCCGGTTGACCTGGATCGCCGTGCACCGGTCGGTCTCGGCCTTCACCTCGTGCTCCGACGTCACCTACGACTCGCTGATCGCCAGCGAGCTCGATCCGTCCACTCTGGAGCGGTTCACCGCGTCCCTCGACGACCCCGGCGACTACCACCTCATGCCGGTGCACCCGTGGCAGTGGCGCAACCGGGTCGCGGTCACCTTCGCGGGTGAGATCGCCCACCGCCGCATCGTCCACCTCGGCGACGGCGACGATCTCCATCAGGCGCAGCAGTCGGTGCGCACCTTCTACAACGTCAGCGCGCCGGACCGGCACTACGTGAAGACCGCCTTGTCGGTGCTCAACATGGGCTTCCTCCGTGGGCTGTCGGCCGAGTACATGCAGGCCACCCCCGCGATCAACGAGTGGCTCGCGGGGCTGATCGCCGACGACCCGGTGCTCGCCAAGACCGGGCTGACGATCCTGCGCGAACGGGCCGCGATCGGCTACCGCCACCCCCAGTACGCCCAAGCCGCGCCGAAGGGCTCGCCCTACCGAAAGATGCTGGCGGCGTTGTGGCGGGAAAGCCCCGTCGTCGCCCCCGGCGAACAGCTCACGACGATGGCCGCGCTGCTCCACGAAGACCTCGCCGTCCAGTGGATCACGCGGTCGGGCCTGCCCGCCGCGGAGTGGCTCCGGCGGTACCTCGACGCGTACCTGACCCCGCTGCTGCACTGCTTCTACGCGTACGAGCTGGTCTTCATGCCGCACGGGGAGAACGTCATCCTGGTCCTGGACGAGCGGGCCGTGCCGGTCCGCGCGATCTTCAAGGACATCGCCGAGGAGATCGCGGTGATGGACCCGGACCTGCCGCTGCCCGCGGAGGCCGAGCGGATCCGGGTGAACGTCCCGGACGAGCTGAAGCTGCTGTCGCTCTTCACCGACGTGCTGGACTGCTTCTTCCGCTTCCTCGCGCCGCGGCTGGAGCCCGTGCTGCCCGAGGCGTCGTTCTGGCAGGAAGTGGCGGCCTGCGTCCGCGACTATCAGAGCGCCAACCCGGCACTGGCCGCACGGTTCGCCAAGTACGACGTGTTCGCCGAGCGGTTCGACCTGTCCTGCCTGAATCGGCTGCAACTGCGGAACAACCAGCAGATGGTCGACCTCACGGACCCGTCCGGCTCGCTGCAACTCGTGGGTACGCTCGCCAACCCCCTCCACACCGCCCAGCGGGGTGGCGGCGGCGTGTAGCATCGAAGGCCGTGCCCCGTCCGATGCTCCTGCTCGACGTCGACGGCGTCCTCAATCCGTACGCCGCCGTCAGCTGCCCCGCCGGGTTCGGCGAGTACGCCTTCTTCCCGGCCGAGGAGCCCGTACGCCTCTGTGAAGGCCACGCGTCGTGGCTGGCCGATCTCGGGGAGGCGTACGAGCTGATCTGGGCGACCGGCTGGGGGGTCAACGCGAACCGGCTGCTCGCGCCGCTCCTCGGGCTCGCTCAGTTACCGGTGATCCAGTTCCCGCCCGCGCCGTTCCGGCCGGAGGACAAGGTCCCCGCGATCGCCGCGTACGCCGAGGGGCGTCCGGCGGTGTGGATCGACGACATGCTGACGGCGGAGGCGTACGCGTGGGCTGATCGGCGTGCCGAGCCGACGCTGCTGATCGCGGCCGACCCGGCTGAGGGCCTCACCCGTGCGATGGTCGACGAGGCGCTCAGCTGGGCAGCGACGCTCGACGGCGACCCCATCCGGCCGCGCCGTCGGCTGGCCCTGCACCGGCACCTGCGGCGTCTCCGCACCCGATGACGCGTCTGCTGTTCGGCCTGGCCGCCGCCGTCTGCCTGCTGCACGTCGGGACCGGGGTGACCGCCTACCGATCCGGGGTCGTCGAGGACGCGGGCGACACCGTCGTCAGCCTGATCATGTCGGCGGCGTTGGCCGGCTTCCTGCTCGGCATGGCCGCCGTGTTCCGGTCGCACAAGCTCGCCGTCGCCGCGCTGCTTCCGGCAGTGGCCCGGGTCGGCTGTGGCGTGCCGGGCGTGTTCGTCGTGCTGGACGGCGGGCGCCCCTTCGACGGCTGGGCCGCGTACGCCGAACTCTTCGCCGGCGCTGTGCTGATCCCGTTGATCGTCGCGGGGCTTCTCACCGGCGGGCCGTTGATGATCTCCGGAAGGCCGGATACCTCACCGGCAGCCGGTGAGGTATCCGAGCCTCCGGAAGTCGCAAGCGCTCCCCCGCTCCGGCGAGCCGTGCCGGACTAGCCGCGCCGGGCCGGCCACACGGGCGGGCCGGCCGCGCCGGGCGGCCTCGCCGGACTAGCCGAGGTAGAGGACCGCGTCCACCTCGATGTCGAACCCGTTGAGCGCCACTGGCACGGTGGTCCGCGCGGGCAGGCCGTCGGCCGGGAAGTATTCGCGGTAGATCTCGTTCATCTCGGCGAAGTCGGCCCAGTCACGCAGGTAGACGCCGACGCGTACGGCTTGGCTCAGGTCGCCGCCGCAGGCCCGGGCCACCTTGGCGAGGTTGTCGAACGCGGCCCGCGCCTGTTCCGCGAAGGTCCCCTTGACCCACGTGCCGTCCGGCAGCATCGGCACCTGGCCCGAGAGGTGGGCGTACTCTCCGGCGACGACGGCGTGCGACAGCGGGGCCGGGGAAGCGGCGACGTCGTCAGCGCGGATGATCTTCTTGGGCACGGGTCAACCTCCATTACGCGGGTACTGTTCGGCGAGCGCGTCCGGGCTCACCAGCGGACGAGTCATCATGGCCCGGATCGCCTCGTCCCGGGCCGCCAGGGCGGCCCGCTGGGAGTCGGTCAGCGGGATCCAGGGCGCGGGCGGCTCCGGCAGCCGGGCGGGCAACCGGCGACCGGCCCGGTAGGTCGCCTCGTTCACGAGGCGCATGGGCGCGGTGCGTTCCTGGCCGTGCACATCGGCGACCGTCCAGGGCTCCTCGACGAGGCGGAAGACCGCCAGGTCCGCCGCAGCGCCGACGTCGATCGTCCCGGCGGCCAGCCCCAGCACGTCGGCGGGCCGCTTGGTCGCGGCCGCCACGACGTCCGCCAGCGGCCAGCCCACCGCCAGCATCTTGGCCATCGTCGTGGGCAGGTCGAACACCGGGCCGTGCAGCGACCGCGCGTGCAGGTCGCTGGAGATCGTGTGCGGCTTCAGCCCGGCGGCCAGCTGCGCCTCCAGGATGTCGAAGGCGAAGCCGCCCGAGCCGTGGCCGATGTCGAAGACGACTCCCGAGGCGTACGCCTCCTTGGCGGCCGGGTCGAGTCCGCCCGGCAGCGCCGCGGCCGCGATCCCGCTGGCGCAGTGCGTGACGATGTCGCCCGCCCGCAGCAGCGGCAGGATCTCGCCCAGCGAAGGCGGTGCTGCTCCGATGTGGACCATCACCGGCAGGCCGCACGCCTCGCCCGCCTCGATCGCCCGGCGCAACGGTTCCAGGCCGCTCGGGCCGACGGCGTGCCGGTCGACGCGCACTTTGAAGCCGCGTACGCGATCCGGGAAGGCGCGCGCGGTCGACACAGCCAGCTCGACGTCGCAGTTCTCCAGGGCCCGGGACTCCCCTGTGGACGCCACGAGCCCGACCGCCGAGATGTTCAGCAACGCCGGGACGTCCACCGCGAACCGGCGTACGCCCTCGTCGAGGGCGGGGAACGAGAAGGCCCCGGCCGATCCGGCGTCGACCCAGGTGGTGACCCCCGAGTGCCACGCCGTCGGATCGGGGTCGATGCCCCAATAGGTCGCTCCGGCGTACACGTGGGTGTGCAGGTCGACCAGGCCCGGCGTGACCAGGCGCCCGGACACGTCGAGCGTCTCGGCTCCGGCGGCGGCCGGGTCGGCGGCGAGGCCGGGACCGACGGCGGCGATCCGGCC
>JABFYB010000386.1 GCA_013361475.1 Hamadaea sp. | reverse complement strand
GGGAATGGCCGCGATCAGGGCGCGTGTGTAGGGGTGGCGCGGCCGGGCGAACACCTCGTCCGCCGGGCCGAGTTCGACGATGCGGCCCTGGTACATGATCGCCACGTCGTCGGCGATGAACCGCAGCGTCGACATGTCGTGCGAGATGAACAGGTACGCCAGCCCGTCGCTTTCCTGCAGGTCCTTGAGCAGGTTCAGGATCTGGGCGCGGACGGACACGTCGAGGGCGGACACCGCCTCGTCGCAGACGAGGACTTGCGGGCCGACGGCCAGCGCGCGGGCGATGGAGACGCGCTGCCGCTGGCCGCCGGACAGCTGATGCGGGTAGCGGCCGGTGAACGCGGCGGGCAGCCCGACGCGGTCGAACAGCTGCCGGGTCCGCAGGACGTGGTCGGGTCGGGGCACTCCGGCTGCGGTGAGTGCTTCGGCGACGTTGTCGCCGACGGTCAGCCGGGGGTTGAGCGAGTCGTAGGGGTCTTGGAACACCATCTGCATGTGGCGGCGGAACCGTTGCAGCGCGCGGCTGCGTAGCGTGGTCACCTCCCGTCCGGCGATGTGCACCGAGCCGGACGCCGGGTCGTGGACGCGCATGAGGGCGCGGGCGACGCTGCTCTTGCCGGATCCGGATTCGCCGGCGATGCCGAGGGTGCGCCCGGCGCCGATGGTGAAGCTGACCTTGTCGACGGCGGTGAACTCGGTGCGGCGCACCGATCCGCGCATCCGGTAGCGGACGGTCAGATCGCGGACGCTGACGACATCGTGGGTGCTCATCGGACCACCTCCGGTGTCCGGGCGCCGGCCAGCGGGAAGTGGCAGGCGGCTTGCGTACGCGGCCCGGCCGTGGCCAGCCGGGGTGCTTCGGACCGGCACACGGGTTGGGCGTGGGCGCACCGGTCGGCGAACGCGCAGGAGCCGGTGGGGACGTCGCCGAACGGCGGGGAGCCGGGGATGGCGGGCAGGCGCCGGGGCAGCTCGCCGTCGAGGCGGGGAATCGAGTCCAGCAGTGCCCGGGTGTAGGGGTGTGCCGGGTCGGCGACGATGTCGTCGGTAGGCCCGGCTTCGACCACCTGGCCGGCGTACATGACGAGGATGCGGTCGCAAAAGCTGGAGACCACGCCGAGGTCGTGGCTGACCAGGATGGTCGCGGTGGCGTACCGCTCGGTCAGCTCGTCGAGCAGGTCCAGGACCTGGGCCTGGACGGTGACGTCGAGGGCGGTCGTGGGTTCGTCGGCGATGATGAGTTTGGGGGTGCACGCGGCGGCGATGGCGATGCAGACCCGCTGGCGCATGCCGCCGCTGAACGCGTGGGGATAGTCGTCGAGCCGGCGATCGGGGTCGGCGATGCCGACGAGTTTGAGCAGCCGCACCGCTTCGGCGCGGGCGTCGGCTTTGGACAGCCCGCGGTGGCGGCGCAGGCCTTCGGTGAGCTGGGTGCCGACGCGCAGCAGCGGGTTGAGGCTCGACATCGGGTCCTGGAACACCATGGCGATGTCGGCGCCACGCCAGGCGGCGAGCCGGTCGGCGTCGTACGCGAGCACGTCCTGCCCGGCGAACCGGATGGTGCCGCCGACGGTCGCGGTGGCTGGGAGCAGCCGCATCACCGCCTGGGCGGTGACGGACTTGCCGGAGCCGGACTCGCCGACGATGCCGACGCGTTCGCCGGCTTCGACGCGCAGCGACACCCCGCGCACGGCGGCGGTGCGGGTGCCGTCGCGGGTGAAGCCGACCGTGAGGTCGTCGACTTCGAGAAGGGCTGTCATCGCTGGGGTTCCTTCAGGGTGTGGGGTGGGCGGTGCGGCGACGGCGGTTGCCGCACCACCCGGGAAGGAGGAAGGTCAGCGGGTGGCGCCGGCTGTGGTCTTCCAGTAGTTGGTCATGTCCCAGCCCCAGATCGGCTGGGAGTGGTAGCCGCCGACGGTCTTGCCGAACACCTCGGTCTTGGAGCCGTAGTAGAGCGGCACCACCGGGTTGTCGGCGAGCATCTTCGCCGTCGCCTCGGCGTAGATCTTGTTGGCTTCGTCCACGGTGGCGGCGGCCAGCGCCTTGTTCACCAGGTCGTCGACGTCCTTGTTGCAGTAGAAGGAGTAGTTCTGGCCGCCGGGGATCGCCGCGGCGCAGGACAGCAGTGCCTGGTAGAAGTCGCTGCCGTCGGGGTAGTCGGCGACCCAGAAGGTCAGGGTCATCGGGGCCTTGTTCGGCGTGGCCGCGAGGTCGAAGAAGGCGCTCTGCTGGATCGGCTGCGCGTCGACCTTGATTCCGATCTTGGCGAGGTCCTGCTGCAGCTGCGGCAGCAGCGCGGTCCACGGCGAGGTGTTCCAGGAGTACATCGTGGTCGAGAAGCCGTCGGGGTAGCCGGCTTCGGCCAGCAGCTGCTTGGCCTTGGCGATGTCCTGGTCGTGGACCAGCTTGTCGGAGGTGTATCCGGTGATGCCCGGCGGCAGGTACTCGTTGGCGACCTGGCCTTGGCCGGCGACCAGCTTGAGCAGGAAGCTGCGGTCGAAGGCGTACGAGACGGCCTCGCGGACCTTCGGGTTGTCGAACGGCTTCATCTGCGTGTTCATCGTGACGTAGTACGTCGACGGCTTGACGATCGTCTTGGTCTGCGCCTTGAGTGACGCGTCGTTGGAGACGGTCAGGTAGTCGGCGGCCGGGATCGGGTCGCCCATCAGGTCGATCTGACCCTTCTGCAGCTCCAGCAGCTGCACGTGCGGGTCGACGCCGAGCTTCTCGACGACCTTGTCGACGTAGGGGCGGGGCGAGTCCCAGTACTTTTCGTTGCGGTTGACGACGATCTCGGAGCCGGGCGTGAAGTGGTCGAGCACGAACGGGCCGGAGCCGACCGGCTTGCTCGCCGTGCCCTTCTCGATGATCGACGCGTGCGGCATCGCCAGGATGTACTTGAACGAGCTGTTCGGCGCGGTGAGCACGATCTGGACGGTGGTGTCGTCGACCGCGGTGATGCCGGGCAGCGCGCCGGACGGGTTCTTCGCGTACTCGGCGGCGCCCTTCACCCCGGTCCAGAAGCTGGCCACCGGCGACTTGGCGGCCGGGTCCAGGATGCGGGAGAAGGAGTACACGACGTCGCCGGCGGTGACGGGCTTGCCGTCGGTGAAGGTCATGCCGGACCGCAGCTTGATCGTGTAGGTGAGGCCGTCGGCGCTGACCTGCGGCAGGTCCGCCGCCGCCTGGGCGGCGAGGTTCATGGTGTCGCCGGTGTAGTCGTAGAGCCGGTCGTACATCATGCGCATGTTGTTCCAGCAGGTGGCGTCGTAACACACTGCCGGGTCGAAGGTCTTCGGGTCGCTCTTGTACGCCACGGTCATGGTGCCGCCGTAGCGCGGGTCGGTGCCGCTGCCGGTGCCGCCGCTGGCGTTGTTGTCGTTGCCGGCGCAGGCGGCGGTGACCGCCAGGGTTCCGGCGAGCAGCACGCCGAGCACGGCCCGGCGGGCGGAGCTTCGCCGCAGGGGTGGAAGGGTCATTTCGGTCGCTCCATCTCTCACTTCAGGGGGAGGCGGTGGGGTTGGGTGGGACGGACGTTCACGGGCTCGACCGGGTCGCCAGGAAGCCGGCCAGCCCGGTCAGCCCGTGGTCGATGTCGGCGGGCGCGGCGGCCAGGGACAGTCGCAGCCGGTCGCGTCCGGCGGCCCCGAACGCGCCGCCGGGTGCGAGCGCGATTCCGGTGTCGCGCAGCAACTGCAGCGCCATGGCCGAGGTGTCGTCGGCGGGCACGCAGATCCAGAGGTAGAACGCGCCGGCGGGCCGGACCGCGGTCAGCCCGAGCGTCGCCGCGCGGGTGACGGCGAGATCACGCCGTTGCCGGTACGCGGCTCGCATCTGCCCGACGCAGTCCTGCGGCCCGGTCAGCGCCGCGATGCCGGCGTGCTGGGTCGGTGTGCTGACGCAGGACGCGGTGGCTTCCTGGACTCGGGCCAGCGCCTGGGTCAGCTGCGCGCCCCCGGGACCGGACGCCACGGCGTAGCCGAGCCGCCAGCCGGTCATCGCGTAGCTTTTGGACAGGGAGAACACGGTGATCGCCGGGGTGTCCGGTGCGGCGGCGGCGAACGTGGTGGCGGGTTCGTCGAGCCACAGCTGGTCGTAGCATTCGTCGGCGATGACGGTCAGGCCGTGCCGGTTCGCCCACTCCCCCAGCTCTGCCTGCTGGGCGGCGGACCACTGGTAGCCGACGGGGTTCGCCGGAGAGTTGATCAGGATCGCCCGCGTGCGGGGACCGGCGAGCGTCGCGAGGTGGTCGTAGTCGGGCCGGAAGTTCTGTTCCTCGACCAGCCGGTAGCCGCGGGCGGTGGCGCCGAGCATCGTGGCGATGGTGGTGAAGTTCGTCCACCCGGGGTCGGGGACGAGGATCTCGTCGCCCGCGGACAGCAGCGTCCGGTAGGCGGCGGTCAGCCCGCCGACGCCGCCCGCGGTCACGACGAGCTGATCGGCGGGAACGTCGATGGCGTTGTCGCGCTGGAGTTTCTCGGCGGCCGCCGCGCGCAGTGCGGGCAGTCCGACGCTGGGCCCGTACCGGGTGTGCCCGTCGTGGGCGGCTCGGGCCAGCGCCTCGACGATGTGGCCGGGCGTGGCGAAGTCGGGTTCGCCGAGTTCCAGGTGCACCGCGCCGGGGTGTGCCCAGGCGGCGTTGGCCAGTGCCCGGATGCCGGAGGCGGGGGTGGCGGCGACTTCGGCGGAGATCCGGGCGCTCATGTCAGGCTCCGCATCATGCCGCCATCGCAGGACAGCAGGCTGGCCGTGACGTAGGAGGCCGCCGGCGACGCCAGGAAGCCGACGACTGCCGCGAACTCCTCTGGCCGCCCGTACCGTCCAGTGGGGATGGTGGCGATGCTGGCGGCGCGGACGCTGCCGACGTCGGTCCCGGAACGCTGGGCGGCGGCCGCGTCGAGCTGCGCCACCCGGTCGGTGTCGATCCGGCCGGGGATGACGCCGTTGACGGTGACCCCGTCGGCGGCGACTTGCCGGCCCAGTGTCTTCAGCCATGCCGCGAGCGCGGCCCGGCCGGAGTTGGAGTAGGTCAGGTTCGGCAGCGGTTCGCGTACGCCGGAGGACAGCACGGCGATGAGCCGGCCGAAGCCACGCTGCCGCATGCCGGGCAGCAGCCGGGTCGCGAGGTCGATCGGGGTGACGGTGAGCAGCTGCAGCGCGGTCCGCCAGCTGTCGGGGTCGGTCTGGTCGGCGGTGGCCGGGGGCGGGCCGCCGGAGTTGAGGACGCACACGTCCACCTGGTCGAACACGTCTTCGGCGCGGGCGGCGACCGTGGCGGCGGCTGCGGGGTCGGCCGCGTCGGCGGCGACGGTGTGCACGGTGACGCCGTGTCGTTGGCGCAGGGTCGCGGCGACTGGGGCCAGGCGGGTTTCGCTGCGCGACCACAGCAGCAGGTCGTGGCCTGTGGCGGCCAGCTGGTCGGCGATGGCGGCGCCCAACCCGGCGCTGGCTCCGCCGACGATCGCGGTGGTCATGGCAGCTCCACGGGTTCGATGGCGGGCGTCAGCCCGACCCGGGCCAGCACGTCGTCGAGTTCGGCGAGGGTTGCCGCGTCCGGCAGCGGGTTCAGCGCGCGGGTGCGTGCCGTGGTCAGGACGCCGCGCCGCCGCAGGACCTCCTTGCGGATGCCGAGCCCGACCCGTACCTGGCCTTCGAAGACCAGGTAGGGCAGGAATCGGTCGTTGAGCCGCGCGGCCCGCTCACGGTCGCCGGTTTCGAACGCCAGGCGGATCGCCCGCAGGATCTCCGGGTAGGCGAAGCCGGTCATGGTGCCGGCCGCGCCCCGGTTGAGTTCGTTGTACGCGCTGACGCCGCCGAGCCCGCCGAAGACGGTCAGGCCGGGGCGCTGCGCCAGCAGTCGGCTGATCTTCGGGGGTGTCGGCGGGTCTTCGAGTTTGACGATGTTGCTGTTCGCGGCGTCGAGCGCGGCGATCAGTGCCGACACGGGCAGCGTCACGCCGGTCGCCGCGGGCTCGTCCTGCACGATCACCGGGACGGGGCAGTCGCCGACGGCCGAGCGGTAGAACGCGCCGATGGAGTCGGTGTCTTTGAGCAGTGCCGGCGCGGCGACCATCACCGCGGCGGCGCCGACGTCGACGGCGCGGGCGGCGTTGGCGCGGACGACCGCCGCGGCGGGGGCCGTGCAGCCGACGGCGAACGGCAGCCGTCCTCGGGCGGCGTCGGCGACGGTGGTCAGGACCGTCTCGCGTTCGGCGGCGGTGAGGTCGGCGACCTCGCCCATCACGCCGAGGATGGTGATGCCGTCGACGTTCCACGCCTCGGCGGCGTCGACGATGCGGCGCAGGCTGTCCTGGTCGACCTCGCCGTCGTCGGTGAACGGCGTCGGGCTGATGTACCAGGTGCCGGTCAGTTCTGTCATGGTCAGTACCCCAGGTCCCGTTGGTAGACGTTGCGCAGCTCGCGGCCGTCGAGGTAGCGCCGCAGGTTGTCGCAGAACAGGTCGGTGATGGCCGCGTTCTCCGTGTCCACGGTGGAAGCGGAGTGCGGCGAGACGAGGACGTTGTCGAGGTCCCACAGCGCGGAGACGGCGGGCAGCGGTTCGGTCGCGAAGACGTCCAGCGCCGCACCGGCGAGCCGGCCGGCGGTCAGCGCCTCGATCAGGGCCGGCTCGTCGACGAGCTGCCCGCGGCCGATGTTGACCAGCACCGCACCCGGTTTGAGAAGGCCGATCCGCGCCGCGTCGAGCAGGTTGTCCGTGTCGGCGGTCAGCGGTGTGCAGAGCACGAGGACGTCGGTGCGTGGCAGGATCTCGTCGAGGTCGTCGGTGGACCGGATCTCGGCGTCCAAGTCGTAGCTTCGTCCCGGGCGGCCGACGGCGATGACGTCGGTGCCCAGCGCCCGGAACGAGTCGACGACGCGGCGGCCGATCCCGCCGAGTCCGACGACGGTGACCGTACGCCCGGCCAGCTGCGACGTCGTGTACCGCTCCCAACGGTGCCGCGTCTGCTGACCGCGCAGGTGCGGTACGCCTTTGATGAAGTGCAGCGCACCGAGTACGGCGAATTCAGCGAGCGGGACGGCGTGGATGCCGGCGGCGGTGGTGAACGTCCAGTCTGTCTGGTCGAGTCCGGTGCGCTGGACGAATCCGCCGATGCCGGCGCTGGTCGCCTGCACCCAGCGCAGGTTCGGCGCCCGGGTGGGCAGTTCGGCCGGCGCCTGCCAGTCGAAGTCGAAGCTGACGTCGGCCTCGCGGAGGGCTCGTTCCCAGCGTTGCTGCTGCGTGTCGTCGAGGACGCGCGGGGTGCCGGTGTGGTCGCAGGCGTAGCGGGGAACCGGAAGCAGGTCCGGCTCGTAGCGGATGTCGACGCGCGGGTCGACCGCTGCGATCCGGTCCACGAGGTGTGGTTCCAGGTAGGTGGCGATCAGCACGCCCAGGCGGGGGGACATGATCAGGACTGTAGACCCGTTGCCGATTGTCGACAATCGGCAACCGACACATTTCTTGCCACGTGGGCAAGATTTTTTCGGGGCCATGAAGAAGATCGCTCAGACCTACCGCGCGCACCACGAAACGGATGAATGACGCGATCCGGGGACGCAAACGTGAAGCGGTAGCGGGCGCTTCGCCTGACCACCGTGTCGGGATTCGCGGGACCTTCGGCCCTGCCGCACCGCGACCGCTGCAGGAAAGGCTGACGGGGTGGGTGCAGCCGACCTGTCTCGTGCTCCACGCTCCAAGCGGGCCACGAGATTCTGGGCAGCTACTGCAATCCGCCCATTCCGCCGATTATGGCTGGTTTTGGCACTGTCGGCGCTGGGTGACTGGATGGGGTTGCTGGCGGGCGCGGCGTTCGCCTCCGCCCAGGTGACCGTCCCGGCCGCGAAGGGGGCGGCGTTCGGCACCGTCATCGCCGTTCAGCTGCTGCCGGCCGTGATCCTGGGAGCGGTGGCCGGCGTGGTGGCCGATCGCTTTGACCGGCGAATCACCATGGTCGCGATGGACGTGTCGCGGTTCCTGCTGATGAGCTCGATTCCGGTCGTCGGATTACTGGTGCAGCGCCCGGGGTGGGTCATCGGCTGGGCCGCCGTCGCGATGTTCGCCGTTCAAACGGCCGCGCTGATCTGGACACCGGCGAAGGAGGCCGCGGTGCCCAACCTGGTACCGAGGAACCTGCTGGAGACGGCGAACCGGCTGACGCTGGTGACGACCTATGGCGTCACCCCGGTCCTGGGCGCGTTGACCTTCGCTGCGATCGCCCGGCTGCCCAGCTGGGGACCGGTCACACCGGTCGACCTGGCCCTGCTGTTCGACGCCCTGACCTATCTCGCCTCCGCGGCCGTCGTCTACCTGGGCGTTCCCGAGATCTCAGGCCGCGACGGCTCGCCGGTCCCCCGCTCCCCTGGCGGCCTGATCGCTCAATTCACCGAGTTCGGCCGGTTCGTCACCGGCAGCCGGTTGGCCAGGGGGCTGATCGTCGGAGTGCTCGGCGCGTTCGCCGGCGCGGGAGTGGTGATCGGCACGGCCCGGTTCTACGCCGGCTCGCTCGGCGGCGGTGACGCCACCTTCGGCATCCTGTTCGCCGCGTTGTTCGTCGGTTTCGGCATCGGCGTGCTGGCCGGCCCAGGCATCGTGGACGGGCTGTCCCGCCGTCGGTGGTTCGCCCTCTCGATCGTCCTGGCCGGCTTCGGAGTCCTGGCACTGGCAGTGACGCCCCGGCCGGGCGCCGCCGCGGTCGCCGCAGTGATCGTGGGAGCCGGCGCCGGCATGGCGTTCCTGTCGGGCATCACCCTGGTCGGCAGCGAGGTCGACGACGCCATCCGCGGACGCGTGTTCGCGTTCCTGCAGACTGCCGTCCGCGTCATCTTGCTGCTCTCGATCGCGGTCTCCGGCGCCCTCGTGGGCTGGGGCGGCACCCGGCACCTCGACGCCGGGCCGCTGCATCTGCAGTTCTCGGCCGCCCGGATCATGCTGTCCGTCGCCGGCGCGCTCGGAACCGTGATCGGTGTCGTGACACTCCGGCACGTGGATGACCGTCCCGGCGTACCGGTCGTCGCCGACGTCGCGCGGTCGATCCTGCGGCGGCCACCCGCCTCCGGCCGGCGATAACCCTATCGCCGCCTGCGACAAGGTCGCCCAGGCGTCCAGCAGCCGAGCCACCCGTCGGCGCTACATCGTCGGCGCGCACCAGGCTCTGTCGGCCTGTCGGGGGCAGTTGTCTAGCCACAATCGACAGAGGCCCGGCCGATGCGTGACCGTCCGAGATGGTCAGTTGATAATGGAGTCTGGCATGCTACGGCGATGCGTATCGCCCAAAGAATCGCCATCGTCGCCATCGGTGTACTCACCGCGGTGACGGCCGTAGCGTCGCCCGCCGCCGCCGTCACGCCCCCGCCCACCGAGTGGAACGAGGCGGTGTCCTACGGCATGGACCCGGTCACCGACGGGTGCATGCTGAACACCTATGCCCAGGCCTGTTTCCGCAAGGACGGCGACATCTGGTTCGTCAAGGACATGGAGTCCGACGGCTATCCGACCGTCGTCTACTGGCAGAACCACTACAACGGCGAGTTCTACCGCCAGGGCATCTGCATCAACCGGCTGACGGCCGGACATTGGGGAACCTGCAACAAGGATTACCACGAGGGCAGCCTGGTCAGCTTCAAGGCCTGCCGGTACATCGACGGCGAGTTGAAGAACTGCACCGACTGGAAGGGCATCAACGCCTGACGGTCCGCGCGCCGAGCCCGCGGGCAGCTCTGCCGCGGGCTCGGCGTTACAGCACAAGGCCGCCGAAGGGTGCCGCAACCGACCAGCCCAGCGCCTCGTACAGCGCACGGCCTTCCGTGGTCGCCGCCAGAACCCCGGTGCCCGCGCCCCTGGCCACCGCGGCCTGCGCGAGCGCCGTCATGGCCCATCGGCCCAGGCCACGGCGCTGATGCTCGGCGGCAGTCTCGACCATGTCGAAGACCACCGTGTACGCGTCATCGGCCGCAGCGGTCTGTGCGCGGGCCGCGAAGGAGCCGTCTTCGGCGACGATCAGCGCCTTGGTGATCCCATGGCGACTCCACATTCGCAGTTCATAGCCTTCGGGCGCGGGCCGATCGGCAGCGGGGCGGAGCTCGGTGCTCATGAGGAATACCGGGTTGTCGACGCGCCAGGCCGTCCCTTCGGCGATCCAGGAGCTGAGCGTCTCCGGCCCGACGAAGGTCTTGATCCACGTGTTCGGTGCGGTGATCGTCGC
The DNA here is from genome assembly GCA_013361475.1 of Hamadaea sp. Taxonomy (GTDB): domain Bacteria; phylum Actinomycetota; class Actinomycetes; order Mycobacteriales; family Micromonosporaceae; genus Hamadaea. Next base: position 2,841 of record JABFYB010000386.1, on the reverse strand, counting down.
CGTGAGCCTGCGTACGCGGGCCTCGTCGGGTTCGAACAGCACGTAGCGGGCGACGTGCGACGGGAGGCCCACGTCAATGAGAAGGCCGCCGTCGATTTCCTGTGGCGGGGCCGCGCCTCGCGACAACGCCCACCCGTCGACCCAAGCACGGGCCAGGCTCACATCCACGAGACCAGCGTAGCGACCAAGATCGCCCGCGCCGGAGGCGCCCGAAAACGGCGCGGTCAGGCTGTCCAATGCCGACATCCCGGTGCGTCTGCGAATCGGGCCGCGACCGGGGTGATTACCGCCGCGGTAGTCAAACAGTTGAGCCGGCTGCCAGTGAGGCCAGGATGCGCAGCTTGTCCGCGCTCTCACTGCCTTGATCAGGGTAGTAGAGCACGAGGATCACCTCGCCGGCCGGCAGCTTCTCCCGGTTCAGCCGCAGCGTTCCGACCACGGGATGGTTCACCGTGATCGAGCCGCCCTCCAGTTCGCTGACATCGTGGCGGGCCCACAGCCGCCGGAAGCGCTCGCTGGCCAGGGAGAGCTCACCGACCAGCTCGACGATCCGGGCGTCGTCGGTCTCCTCGCCGACGGACCTGCGAAACGCGGCGACGAACCCAGCGGTGGACGCCTCCCAATCCTGGTGGAACGCCCGCTCCTCCGGGTCGAGCAGCAACGAGCGCAGCCGGTTCTCGCCGGGCCGTAAGCGTGGGGACAACGCGACCGCCAGCGGATTCGAAGCCAGCACGTCGAAGGAGCGACCTTCGATGAAGGCCGGCACCTCGATGGCGGCCAGCAGGTGGTGCAGCCGCGCCGGCACCCGCTCCGGGCGGCGGTGGCGCGATCGGGCTCGTGGGCGGGCAGCGGTGAGGCCCATGAGGTATTCACGTTCCACGTCGTCCAGCTCCAGCACCCGGGCCAGTGCCTCAAGAACCTGCGTCGATGGGTTCTTGTCGCGGCCCCGCTCGAGCCGCAAGTAGTAGTCGGGGCTGATGCCGGCCAGCATCGCAACCTCCTCCCGGCGCAGGCCTTTGACCCGGCGGTTGGCGCCGGCCGGGATACCCGCCCGTTCCGGCGTGATCAGCTCGCGCCGGGCCCGGAGATAGGCCCCGAGCCGGTTGCTCGTGTCGTCGCCACCCATGAAGATCACGGTAGACCAGCCCCGGGGCCGGAAAGGGGGTCCTGCCGCTCCCCTGGATCAGCGGAGCCTACCCACTCGTGACGCCCCGACCGCAGCATGGACCGCATGGACATCACGAATCGCACGATCTTCATCGTTGGTGGCACCTCGGGCATCGGGCTGGGTCTGGCCCGTCGGTTCGCCGCCGCGGGCAGCACGGTCATCGTCGGCGGTCGCCGCGACGATCCGGTAGAAGGCCTCGACACCGTCAAGGTCGACGTCACCGACGCCGAGTCTGTGACGCAGGCACGCGACCGGGTGCTGGCCGACCACCCCGAGTTGGACGTCGTGGTCACGATGTCCGGCGTCATGCTTCAGGAGGACCTCCGCGACCCAGCGCACTTCGCCAGCACCGAGACCACCATTGCCACGAACGTGCTCGGAACGATCCGCGTGATCGACGCGTTCACCCCTCACCTCGTCGAGCGTGGCGCTGGCACGATCATCACCGTCAGCTCCGGCATCGCGTTCCTGCCGTTCCCCATTACGCCGACCTACGGCGCGTCCAAGGCCGCGGTGCACGCCTATTCGGAGGCTCTCCGGGCTCAGCTCGCCGGGACCGGGGTGGAGGTTGCCGAGCTGGTGCCCCCTGCAGTGGCCAGCCGTCCCGACATCGCCGGCGCGAATCCGCACGCCCTGGATCTCGACGACTACCTCGATGAGGTGATGGGGCTGCTGGCCGGGCAGCCCACTCCGCACGAGATCCTCGTCAAAGCCGTGCTGATGCACCGCTGGGCCGAGCGCGACGGCACCTACGCCGAGCTGGTCGGCCAACGCTCGAAAGCGCTCGCTAGCCTCTCCGGACGCTGATCCCGCCGCGACCTGGGAGGACGATTCCGCGCCGCCGAACTGTAACAGCCCTTATATTAGTGCTGTTACAGTTCGGCGGTGAACAGAGAAGAGAATCTTCGGGCGAGCGATGTCTGGCCCCACGACGTCCCGTCCCCAGCCCTGCTCGGCTCCCATCGGCGGCTGACCGGGCAGTACCGGCCTGACGACCTCTGGATGGACCAGTGAAAGCGCTGGTCGACATCGGGCCGCTGCGCGAGCAACCGGCCTTCCGCCGGCTGTGGCTGGGCACCACGGCGTCCGGGTTCGGCAGCAATCTCACGACGTTCGCCGTCGCCTTCAGCGTCTGGGACACCACGCGCAACTCGTTCTACGTCGGCCTGATCGGCCTGTTCGCGGCGATCCCGCTGATCGCCCTGGCGCTCGCCGGCAGCGCCTTCATCGATCACTTCGACCGGGTACGCCTCGCCCGGCGTACCACCGTCGGTCAGATCGCCACGAGCGTGCTGTTCGCCGTAGCCGCCGCCTTCGGACAGGTGTGGGCCATGTTCGCGCTCACCGCCGTAGCCGCCGGCCTGTCCGCCGTCGGCTCGCCGGCGCGCCGCGCGATCGTCACCCAGATGCTGCCCGCCGATCGGCTTGCGGCCGGACTCGCGCTCAACCACCTGTCGTTCCAGCTGTCCATGCTGCTCGGCCCGGTTCTGGCCGGGGTGATCACGGCCGCTTGGGGCACCGAGACCTGTTTCCTCGTCGACGCGGCCACCTTTGTGGCGGCCTTGCTGGGCCTGCGTGGCCTTCCGCCGACGCAGAAGGCGCAGGACGGCAGGCCGGGGATGTCGGCGATCCGGGAAGGCCTGCGCTTCACGATCCGCACCCCGCTCGTGCGG
>JABFYB010000687.1 GCA_013361475.1 Hamadaea sp. | reverse complement strand
CGGATCTCGTCCTCGAACTGGCTGCGCCGTTCCGCTGGAAGGTCGTCGACGAACTTCTTGGTGCCGTGCGTCAACGTGAACTGCCAGAAGGCGTTCCCGTCCGGCACCGCCACCTCGAAGGTGTAGAGACGCTCCTGGACGTCGGTGAATCCGGCCGCGGCGAGGACGGCCGGCTCGTCGAAGGGTGCGCCCATCGAGCCGCCCGGGGGCAGATACTTGGCGTACTCGGCGAACAGGCGGATCGTCTCGTCCAGCCGGATCGACGGGTCGACGTGCGGACCCGGCATGGCGAAGGCGAACAGGCCGCCTGGGCGTAGGACACGCCGCGCTTCACGGGCCGCCGCAGCGGGATCGTCGAGCAGGTGCAGCACGAACGCGGCCACTACGACGTCGAAGGCGGCATCGGGGAGGTTCAGCGCCGCAGCGTCCATCACGTGCGCGTCAACAGTCGGATACGTGGCGCGCAGGCGTTCGATCATCGCTGGTGACGCGTCGACCGCCACGACATCACAGCCACGCGCCAGCAACTCGGCGGTCACTGCGCCGGTGCCGCAACCGAGATCGAGCACGCGGGCACCGGCCTGCGGTTCGACCACGCCGGCGAAACCGCGCGCAGCCGTCTCGAAGAACGGCAGGACGCTGTCGTACACCGGAGCGACCTGATCGAAGGTACGCACCACCCCGTTGGTCATGCGCGACACCCTGCGGCACCGCAGCCCGGCGACACAAACGATTTACCCGTGACGGCAGCGGGGGAGTTGTCAGGCAGTTGTCCGGAAACTACGGCCAGACGATGCCGAACCCCTTGTCGCACTGGCAATCTGCGGACCATGTCAGACCTTGCCGCGTCCCGGCGGTTCCCCGATGCCGAGGTGTTCGCGATCGTCCAACTGCTCATCTCGCTGGTGCTGGTGGTCGTCGCCGGCGCCGCCTCGGGCTTCCAGGACGACGACGACCCCTGGCTCGCCGGCTGTCTGGTGCTGACCCAACTGCTGCCGCTGGGCGTATCGGCCGGTCTGCTCCTCGCCCGGTGGTCCAAGGCGCGGCCGGTGGTGGTCGTCTCGGTGCTCTACGCGTTCCTCGTGACCTCGTTCATCCTGCTGGCGACGGGCCGGTACGCGATGCTGCTGGTGCTCGCTGGATGGTGGATCTCGATCCTCGCGAGAATGCCGCGACCGGGGCCGCGAACCGGTCTCGAGGCCATGCGCGACCCGGCGGCGGCTCCGCCGAGCGCTGCGCCGGGCGTACCGCCGCAGATCTGGCTGATCGTCGTGCTGGAAGTGTTCTTGCTATGCGTGAGCGGCTTGTTCTCGGTCGTGGTCTACCGGGCCATCGCCCACGACCTGTCGGGGTTGTCGTCCGCGGACTTCCTCGTGACGCTCGCCATCACCGGGGTGCCGTTCCTCCTCGCCGACCTGGGATCATTGGCCGGGGCGGCGTCGCTGCCGCTCACGAGGCGCTGGGGCCGGGCGTTCCTGCTGTCCCTGACGTGGCTACGGGTCGCGTTCATCGTGGTGGCACTGGCCGGGGCGATCGTGACCGCATCGGACACGTCGGACTCCGGCGAGCGCGCCCCGGTCGCGATGTGCGCCGCCTTGTTCCCGATCGTCCTGCTCGTCGGGGAGGCGTGGCTCGTGTCGAACCCACGTGTACGCACGTATCTCGCCGCCGAATGGCGCATCCAGGGACCGTCGCACGTGGCCGTCGTCAGACCCGCGCCGCCCGGCGGCGTACCAGCATCGTCACCGCCGCTACCAGCGCCCCCACGACCACCAGCGCCAGAATGATCAGCGGTACGGCGGGCATCGGCCAGGGCGACTGGACATACTTCGTGACGGTCACGACGGCGCGGTAATGCTCGTCGGAGGCCGCCTGGCGGAGCCGGATGTCGTCGGTGATCTGCGACGGGCTGAACTCCCCGTCGTAGCGGGTCAGGAAGCGCGGGCCGGTCAACAGCGCGGACAACGTCGGGGTCGACGTATCCGGCTTCACCTCACCGGCGAAGGTCAGGTCTGGGGCGCTGCCCTTGGGCGCCGGGTTGCTGATGTCCATGCGGTGATCCGCCAGCACATACAGCCGCAACGGCTGCCGACGCTCGGCCGTCGCCGACAGCCGCATCGGGTAGACCGGGGTGTCCGTCTCGAACTCCACCCGCATCGGCGGCAGGCCGTCGGAGAGGCTGCCGGACGTCGGCGCGAGGCGTACCGCGACGACGAGCCAACCCTCGGCGAGGTAGGGCTTCAGCGCGTCGCCGAGCGCGGTGGGCAGGGTGAAACCGTTGTCGGTCAGCCATCGCGACACCGCCGTGGCATCGGTGCCGCTGAGCTGGGCGACGTCGTAGGGGCCGACCTCGACGTGGTCGACGACGGTGGCGCCGTCGGCCGACTGGCCGGCTCCGCCCGCGCCGTCACCGCTGACGACCACCCGGCGCACCTTGACCTCCGGCCGGCTGATCTGGTCGAGTTCGGTGAAGATCTTCGCGTCGGCGATCTCGAACCGGGCCCGGCTGGGCACTGGCATCAGGAACGCCGCCTGATTGACCTCCGAGCGCGTCACGACCGACACGGTGACCGCTTCGGTGCGACCGGCCAGCTCGACCAGCGCGGTCTCCCGCTGAGGGGAGAGCTTGTCGTTGGCGACGAACGCCCCGCAGGCGCAGGCGCCCGAGGTCGCGGGGTCGGCGCTCAACATCGTCGCGGCCAGCGCGACTACCACAGCGAAACGGGTCACGAACCGGCGGGCGGTCGCGGTCAAAGTCACGGCGTACTCCTGTCACGTCGAACGCCTAGTGTGCCGCAGCCCCGCCAGCCGGATCACCCAGGCCCGCAACCAGTCCGCTGTACGGTAAGGCCGTGATCGCTGACTACGACCCGGCGTGGCCGGCCATGGCGGAGGAGGCGATGACCGAACTCCGGGCGGCGTTGCCTGACGTGATCGTCGAGATGGAACACATCGGCTCGACCGCCGTTGCCGGATTGGCCGCCAAGCCGGTGATCGACCTGATGGCCGCGGTGGAATCGCTGGACATTGTGGACGATGCCACGATCGGGCGTCTCGGGTACCGGCGCCACGTCAACGGCATGACAGATCGCCTGCTCTACGTGCGGGAAAGCGACGGGCGGCGTAGGCACATCCTGCACGTCGTGACGCTGGACAGCTGGCCGACGCGCAACCAGCGCCTCCTGCGTGACCACCTCCGCCGGCATCCGGACGACGCGCAGCGGTACGCCCGCCTCAAACGGGAGATCGCCGGGCTGCCCGACTACTCGCGGCACAAGACCGCCCTGATCCAGGAACTCACCGACCGGGCGAGGGCGGAGCGAGGGCTGCCCTCGGTCCCGGTCTGGGAGAAAGGAGGCTGACCGGCGTCAGCCCACGGCGTCGACCGGATCCAGCACGAACACGGGGATCTGCCGGTTGGTCTTGAGCTGATAGTCGACATAGGGCGGGTACGCCTCGACGGCCCGCTCCCACCAGAGCGCCTTCTCGTCGCCGAACACCTCACGTGCCCGGTACTGCTGCGTAAGCCGGCCGTCCTGCAGTTCGATGACCGGCTCGGCGACGAGGCTGGCGTACCACTGGGGGTTCTTCGGCGCGCCACCCTGCGACGCGACGGCCGCGTACCGCCCATCGTGCTCGACCCGCATGACCGGCGTCTTGCGTACCTTGCCGGTCTTCGCCCCGCGATACGTCATCAGCACCGTCGGCAAGCCGCGGATGGTGACACCCTCGGTCGTCCCGGTCCGCATGACCTGCTCGACATGGTCGCGAACCCAACCGCTCGCGCTCGGCGCGTACTCTCCAGTCAACGTCACGTGTACGACCAACGCCCCTGACCAGAGCGGCTATTCCGCCGGCCGGACCCCCGTCGCCGACAGGCCGAGGGCTGTGAGGAACGTCTCGGCGATCAGCGCGTGCCCGGGCAGGTTCGGGTGCACACGGTCCCGCGACCAGTCGCTCGGGGCAGAGGTCTCCAGCACCCGGTCGAAGGCCGCTTGCGTACGCACATGCACCGCGTCGAACTCGGCCGCCAAGGCGGCGACGACCTCGCCGTACCGGATGGTCTGCACGCGCTGGGGATCGTCGCGGTCGGACTCGATGAGGTAGGGGTCGGCCAGGACGAGCCGGCAGCCGGTGACGTCAACGGCACGACGCAGCAGGCTACGCAGGGTCTGCTCGTATTCGTCGAGGGGGACCGCCTCGTCCGGCTGCCCGGTGAAGGACCGCCAGATGTCGTTGATCCCGATCATCACCGACAGCCAGTCCGGCCGCAGCGCGACGACGTCCTCGTCCCAGCGTGCGGCCAGGTCGCGGACGGTGTTGCCCGCAATGCCGCGGTTCGTCCACCGCAGCCCCAGCTCCGGACGCCGGGCGATGGAGAAGGCGCGGACGAGGCTCAGGTAGCCGTCGCCGTAGGGCGGCCGGAGATCGCGGCGGCCGCAGTCGGTGATGCTGTCGCCGATGAACACGATGTGCTGGCCCGGTCGGAGGAGCTCGGTCATCGCGGGAATCCCTACTTCTAGTGCTAGGCCATACGGGCGAGGTCGCGCAGGTGGACCGGGTACGCCGGCGGCAGTCCCCGAGCGTAGCGATCGAGCTCGTCGAGGGCCGCGTCGGCGAGCCGGTGGACCTCTGAGCCCATCGCTCCGGCGATGTGGGGGGTGAGCTGCACGTTCGGCAGCCCGAACAGCGGTGAGCCGAGCGGCAGTGGCTCGGGTTCGGTGACGTCCAGGACGGCGTTGAGCCGCCCGCGTACGCACTCGGCGGTGAGCGCGTCGGTGTCGATCAGGCTGCCGCGAGCGGTGTTGATCACGGTGGCGTGGTCGGGCAGCAGGGCCAGGGTCTCCCGGTCGAGCAGGTTGCGGGTCTCCGGTAGCGATGGCGCGTGCAGCGTGAGGATGTCGCTTCGGCGCACCAGGTCGGGCAGCGGCAGCAGGACCGTCCCGAGCGCCTCGGCGTCGGCGGGATCGGCGTACGGGTCGTGGGCGAGGACGGTGAAGTCGAAGGACTGCAGCAGGCGAGCCACCCGCCGGCCGATGCGCGACAGGCCGACGATGCCCACCGTGCGACGGTAGTTCGACGCCTCCGGTACGCCGTCGCGCCCGGTGGAGTCGCTGCTCCGGCGGCGGTACGCCTCGACGAAGGCGCTCACGCGCTTGCCGCTGTGCAGGATCGCGGCGAGGGTGAACTCCGCGACCGGCACCGCGTTGGCGTCGGCCGCGGAGGTGACCAGGATGCCGCGGTCCCAGCAGGAGGCGTCGGTCAGGTGGTGCTTGACCGAACCGGCGGCGTGCAGCACCGCCCGCAGGCGTGGCGCGGCGTCGAGAACATCGCCGGTGAGGACCGGGCTGCCCCAGCCGGTGATCATTACCTCGATCTCCCGCAGCCGCGCCCGGTTCGCGGGGGAGACGACTTCGGTCAGCGGTTCGGGCCGGTCGAGCTGAGCCAGCGCGTGGAGGCGGTCGAGCCGGGGCGGGTCGAACAATTGTGGGGCGGTGGACGTCGACATGACCAGGGCGGTCACGGGCCGGCGGGTCATCATGCTCCTCCGCTGGCCAGGCGTCAGTCGGCGGACCGGCTGGCGAGGTACTCCTCCAGGCCGCGCCCGGTCAGCGGGTAGTAGTCCGACAGCCGGCCTCCCGCGTCCAGCCGATGGCGGGCGAAGGCCTCCCGATCCTGGTGGGCGAGCGCGTCCTCGGCGATGGCGATCGCGCGCTGCTGAGGCACTGCGACCGCGCCGTCCTCGTCGGCCACGATGAGGTCGCCCGGCGTCACGAGGGTGCCGCCGACGCCGACCGGCACGTTGAACGCGTACGGGAACAGCTCGGTCTGCGAGGCGTAGTGCGGGGTGACGCCGGTGCACCAGACCGGTACGCCGAGCGCCCGGATGCGTTGCGCGTCGCGTACCCGTCCGTCCACGACGATGCCCGCGCCACCGCGAAGCTTGAAGTACCGCACGAGCATGTCGCCGAGGCAGCCGGTGAAGTGACTGGCCTGCGCCGAGACGACCAGTACGTCGCCGGGCCGGATGGTCTCGAGCACTCGCCAGAGGGCGGTCTTGCGTTCGGCGTCTTCCTGCGCGGCGCCGGAGAAGACGTCTTCGCGCTGGGGCAGGAACTGCAGCGTGACGGCGCCGCCGACGACGTGGACGTCGGGGGTGCGGTGCAGCGGGACCGGACCGTCGATGAAGGTGCGGGTGACGCCCATCTGGTGCAGTTTCGCGCAGGCAGTCGCCGCGCTGACGTCGCTGAGGGCCGTCACCATCTGGGCCGTCGGGCGGGTGAACGAGGTCTCGGCGAGTGGTCCCGCCATCGCCTCGTAGGTCTGCGGCTCCGCCGCTGCCGGTGCTGCCCTGTGGCCGTTCGCGTTCATCGTGTAGCCCTCCGTGCGATCGTCTATCGATAGTAGATGTAATCGCTAATGGGTGGGAGTTGTCAAACCCCGCGTTCGCCGGGTGGCCGCCGGTTGACGATCATGGAGCAGGGGAGTTGATCAGGGGCTGGCGGACACGGCGCGCCGGTCGAGCACGACGGTAAGTTCATGATCACGCAGACAGGGGCGGGTGACCACCCGCAACCGGAGCTCTTGACCTTCCCTAGACCGCGTGGTTACATCTCGACTATCGATTATTCACGACTACGTAATGGAGTGGAGACATGAGACGACTCTGGCGCCGAACGTGGACGGCGGCGGTCGCGGCGACCGTGGTCGCGGCATCGGCCGTGGGCTGCTCGAGCGACTCGGGCGACTCGAACGGGCAGACGACGCTGCGCATCATCGTCAACATCACTCCGAACCTGACCGAGCAGTACTGGACGGGGCTGTTCGCCAACTACGAGAAGAGCCACCCGGACGTCAAGATCAAGCTGGAGCTGACCGGGACGGTCTCGGCACAGGCGAAGCTGACGCAGGACCTGGCGGCCGGCGACCCGCCGGACATCGCCCAGCAGATCACCCCCACCAAGGAGAACGCGAGCCTGTTCGCCGACCTGTCCGACCAGGACTGGATCAAGGACACGCCGCTGGTCGACCAGTACGCGATCGACGGAAAGCGCTATCTCGTCGGCGTGGGCGTGCAGATCCAGTCGCTGGTCTTCTACAACAAGGCCGCGTTCACCAAGGCCGGCCTGGTCGCGGCCGACATCAAGACCCTCGATCAGTTCCAGGACGCGATGGGCAAGCTCAAGGCCGCCGGGTACGCACCGCTGCAGACCGCCGGCCAGTGGGTCCCCGGTGGGCAGTTCACCCTGGTCAACGACTCGGGCCTGCTGACCGCCGACGCCGACTGGTACGCCAAGCGCAAGGCCGGCTCGGTCACCTTCGCCGGCAGCGACTACGTCAAGTACCTCGAGCGCTACAAGAACTGGATCAGCCAGGGCTACCTGCAGAAGAGCGCCCTGGGCCTGACGTACGCCGACGGCCAGACCGACTTCGTCAACGGCAAGTCGGCCATGTACGTGATGGGATCGTTCTTCGTCCCCGCGGCCGACGCCGCCAAGAAGAGCGACGACATCGGCGTGTTCACCATGCCGACCGACGGGGCGTACCCGTCGGGCCAGGTCGGCAACATCGCCAACCCCTATGTCGTGGCCAGCGCCTCCAAGCACAAGGCGGCCGCGATCGACTTCGTCAAGTGGCTGACCACCGACCCGACCGCGATCGAGAGCCAGCTCGCGGCGGACGGCAACCTGCGCAAGGGCTTCACCTACAAGATGTCCAGCCTCGGCACCGCGGTGCAGCAGATCCTCGACGCCTCGCCGTCGGTGCTGGTCAAGGCGGGCGAGCGCCAGCCGATCAGCGGCTTCTCCAGTGAACTCAACACGCAGGTCCAGTCGCTGTACAGCAACGCCACCGCCCAGCAGGTGGCCGCCGGTTTGGACAAGTGGTGGAACTCGCAGAAGTAACCCGGTCCCAGGCGCGATCCACCGGGTCGCGCCTGGGCCGGTCCCACAGCCGCCGCTGGGCGCGCTTCCGGGCCGGAGCCGTCACCACCGGCCTGCTCGCCCCGTCCGTCGTGCTCTACACGGTGATGACGATCGTCCCGGTCGGAGTGGCGATCTACCTGAGCCTGACCGACTGGAACGGCTTCTCCGAAGCCGCGTTCATCGGCTGGGACAACTACCGGCACCTGTTCGACGACCCGAACACCCAAAGCGCCTGGTATGTGACCACGATCGTCGCCGTCAGCGGCACCGTGTTCATGATCGGCGGCGGGCTGGCGTACGCGCTCCTGCTCAAACAATCGTCCCGCACGAACTCGTTCTTCCGGGCACTGGCCTACTACCCGCACGTCATCAGCGCCCTGATCCTGGGCTACCTGTGGTCGGCGATCCTCGGCACCAACGGCGCGATCAACAACACGGTGGCGAAGTTCGGGATGGGGCCGATCGGCTTCCTCTTCGAGGAGAAGCTCGCCCTGATCTCGCTGATCGGCGTCATCGTCTGGGCCGGGTTCGGGTTCAACGTGGTGCTGTTCGTGGCCGCCCTGCAGACGGTCCCGGCCGAACTGGTCGAGGCCGCCGCCATCGACGGGGCGAGCCGGTGGCAGACCAACCGCCGCGTGGTCATCCCGATGATCGCCCCGGTCGTCACGGTGGCCACCGTCCTCAACCTCATCGGCCTGATTCGCACGTACGACCTGGTCGTCAGCTTGACCGGCGGCGGCCCCGCCGGGGCGACGCAGACCTACGCGTACGTCATCCTGGCCCGCTCCTTCGAGGGGACCAAGGTCGGCTACGCCACCGCCCAGGCCGTCTTCCTCATGGTCGTGTCGGCCGTCCTCGCCCTGGTGGTGACCGCACTGCGGAATCGCCAGGACACGGACGTGGCGAGTTAGGAGGCGTTGATCATGGTCCAAGGACACGCCGGGCGGTCACGGCGATCGCCCGTACGCCCGTTGATGCTGCTGGCCTTGCTGGTCGTCATGACGGTGCCGGTCTACCTGCTGGTGGTCAACAGCTTCAAGTCGCAGGAGGACATCCTCAACAGCCCGTTCTCGCTGCCGCTGGCCGACCTCACCGTCCGGCACTTCATGGACGCGGTACGCAGCCCGCAGTACAACGTCATCCAGGGCTACGGGTTCACCCTCTTCCTGGTCGTCGTCGTCGACATCCTGTGCATCGTGATGGCCGGCCCCGCCGCGTACGCGATCGCCCGCAGCCTCAAACGGCGCACCCAGCTGGTGATGCTCTACTTCCTGGCCGGCACCTTCATCCCCGGCGCGGCCCTGATCATCCCGGTGATCTACGTGCTGCGATCGATCGGGCTGGCCAACACCGTGGCCGGTCTCATCGCCCACGACGTCGCCTCGACGCTGCCGGTGAGCATCTTCCTGTTCGTCGGCTTCATCCGCACCATCCCGGCCTCCATCGACCAGGCCGCGATGATCGACGGGGCCGGCCGGCTGCGTACCTTCTGGACGATCATCTTCCCGCTCATGCGACCGGCCGTCGTCACGGTGCTGATCCTCAACTCGATCGGCATCTGGAACGACTTCGTCAGCCCGCAGATCCTGCTGAGCCCGGGCTCGGGCAAGTACACGGTGACCACCGCGATCTACGCCGGGATCAGCCAGTACTCGACCGACCTGACGAAGGTCTTCCCCAACCTGCTGCTGGCGGTCGCGCCGGTGGTCGTCTTCTTCCTCTACATGCAACGCCACATCATCAGCGGACTCACCGTCGGAGCGGTGAAGGGCTGACCTGAGGTTCATCGCACGTCGACCATCCATCCACCCGGGACGGGAGATAGGCAATGAAAGTAGTCAGCACGAAAGCGGTCGTAGCGGTGCTGGCCGCGGTGGGAGTCGTCCTTCCCGCCGCGCCGGCCGCCGCGCACGGCCACCAGGGCACCACCTACTACGTCGGAGGCTGGGGCAAGCCGGCGTTCGCGGGCCGGTCGGCCGCCGCGCCGTTCCCGACCATTCAGCAGTGCGCCGACGTCATGGTGCCCGGCGACACCTGCCTGATCATGTCGGGCACCTACGAGGAGACGGTGGTGCCGGCCCGCTCGGGCACCGCCGGCCAGCCCATCACTTACCGGCCCGCGCCCGGGGCCGACGTCACCGTCAGCGGCGCCACGCGCGTGTCCGGCTGGACTCAAGTCACCAGCGCCGACGTGCAACAGATCGCGCAGATCGACCCGTACGCCGTGGGCTCGCCGTTCAGCGCCGCGGTCGACGCCGGTCACGTTTACAGCACCGCCGTCGACCTCGGCTCCGACGTGTCCACAGTGCAGATCTTCACCGACAAGCGGATGGACGTCGAGGCGCAGTGGCCCTACCCGGGGCTCACCCTGCTCGACCCGGTCTTCCAGTACGCGAAGACCGGCAGCGCCGACGCGACCATCGTCGACCCGGCGCTGACCCGGCCCGCCGGATACTGGAACGGCGCCCGGGTGCAGACGAACTACTGGTACATCACGGCGACCGGGACCGTGAAGTCTTCCGACGTCGGGTCGGTGACCCTCGACATCGCCCCACCGTGCATCCACAAGATCGTGCCCAACGACACCCGGTACGCCCTCACCGGCAAGATCGGCGAGCTGGCCAACCCGGGCACGTGGTTCTACGACGCCCCGGCCAAGCGCCTCTACCTGTACAGCGAGGACGACCCCAGCGCGCACACCGTCGAGGCGAAGTCCCGCAAACTCGCCTTCGACCTGCGCAACGCCAGCCACACGAAGGTCGCCGGAGTGTCGCTGTTCGCCAGCAGCATCGAGACCGGCGTCGGCAGCACCGGCGACGTGATCGACGGGATCACCGCGACCTACCTGTCGCACTACACCGACATCACCCGGGGTGCGACCGACTGCGGTTCGACGGTCACCCGCGGCGTGGCCGACACCGGCATCGTCCTCAACGGCACCGACAACCAGGTGATCAACAGCGACCTGTCGCTGAGCGCCGGCAACGGCGTGGCCCTGCGCGGGCAGCGCAACTCGGCGATCAACAACGTCATCCACGACGTGGACTACCTCGGCACGTACGCGGCCGGCGTCGCGGTGCAGGGCAACAGCCAGACGGTCACCCACAACACGATCTACCGGGTCGGCCGCAGTGGCGTGAACCTGCAGTGGGACAACGCCATCGGCGGCACGCCGGGCCCGGACCGCATCGCGTACAACGACATCTCCCAGTACGCCAAGCTGAGCCTGGACGTGGCCGCGGTCTACACCTGCTGCGGATCGGACATGCTGCAGACCTCGATCGACCACAACGTGCTCCACGATCCCGCGCCGCGCAAGGGCGTGACGTCGTTCGGCGTGACCGGCGTGTACGCCGACAACGGGCAGAGCAACATCGTCATCGCCAACAACGTCGGCTGGGGCAACCCCGAGGGCACGATCATGCTCAACGGACTCGGCAGCTGCTCCTGCAACAACGGCGTCTACAACAACACCGGCGGCGGCACGTTCTTCTACGTCAAGGGACCGGGCCAGTCGACCGGGACGAAGGTCTACAACAACATCGGGACGTTCCGCGGGCTGACCGACGCCACCAACGGCGGCATGGTCCTGTCCAACAACCTCGCGCCCGAGGTCGATCCGCTGTTCGTCGACGCGGCCGGCCACGACTTCCGGCTCACGGACGCCTCACCGGCACGTAATCAGGCGATCCCGTTGCCGGGGATCAACGACGGGTCGACCGACCCCGTGCCGAGCCTCGGCGCGTACCAATATGGAGCCCCGATGTGGATCGCCGGCGCGACCCGCTGACGAGCCTCAGCAGACGTCCCGGGCCGCTCGTCGCGGCCCGGGACGTTGGTGCGTCACTTGCCCCGCGCGGGCTTCTTCTCGGCGCGCAGGTCGGCGACGGGGGCCCGGCCTGCGGCGTGGGCTGCGAACGCCTCGGCGGCCTTGTCCGGGTCGCCGTCGCGCAGCAGCGACATCAGCCGCCCGTGCTCGTCGGCCATCGCATGCCAGTCGCCTTCGAACAGCGGGTCCGCGATGGCGTGCAGCGCGCGCAGGCTCGGTTCGAGCAGCTCCCACATGCGCAGGAGGAACTGGTTGCCGGAGGCCTGGCTGACCAGCGAATGGAAGGCGATGTCGGCGTCCCGGAACCGGCTGATGTCGTTGATCGCCACCGCGCGGTGCATCTGATCCACCAGCTCGCCCAACTCGCGCAGGTGCTCGTCGGTGATCCGCTCGGCGGCCAGGTGGGCGGCCAGCCGCTCCAGCGGTTCGCGGACCTGGCGGGCGTTGTCGGCGTCCTGACCGGAGATCTCCACGACGAAGTTGCCCCGGCGGGGGATATGGGTCAGCAGCCCCTCTCGGGCCAGCTGCTTGACCGCCTCACGGACGGGAGCCTGGCTCACTCCGAGCCGCCGGGCGATCTCGGACTCCACGACACGCTCGTTCGGCGCGAGCTCGCCTTCCACGATGGCCGACCGCAGCAGCTCGTACACCCGGTCGGAGATCAGCGTGTGCCGGACCTTCTTCGTGCCCAGGGTGGAGGCGAAGCCGCCCGTCGCGTTGTCCGCTGGTTGTTTCGGTGCCATGAGTTCCCCATCATGTGGATACCGGATCCGCTTGTCGATGATAGCGGACGTGCGAGCGTTCATCGCTTATCGATCATGCCTGGTGTCGGGCTCGGTGGCGACCCGGTGCAGGCGATAGACCCGTTCCGCGGTGCCGTGCAGGACACGCTCACGTTCGGCCGCCGTCAGGCCGGTCAGGCCGAGCAGAGCCAGCTTCAGCGCCTTGGCTCGGGACCCCGCCGTCAGGCAGATCGGCCAGTCGGAGCCGACCAGGCAGCGCTCCGGGCCGAACGAGGCGACGGCGTGCCGCCCCAGCTCGGCCACCCGGTCAGCGCGTACGCCCCGCTGCTGGGTCAGCAGTCCCGAGATCTTGATCACCACGTTCGGCCGGCGGGCGGCGTACGCGACGTCGGCCCGCCAGGTCGCCGGGTCCTCAGCCGACAGGTTGCCCGGATTGCCGAGGTGGTCGACGATCACGGTCAGCTCCGGATGCCGGTCGGCCACCTCGGCGGCGGTGCGCAGCGCGCCCTGGATCAGGTTGAGTTCGAGCGCCACCCCACGCTCGGCGAGCA
>JABFYB010000267.1 GCA_013361475.1 Hamadaea sp. | reverse complement strand
CCTACGTGAGCCCGCGCCCGCACCCTCGCGGCCGGCTCGTAGGACGGATGACATGACGGATATCGCGGTTCCCGGCAGCACGGCGACCGGTCCCAGCACCGGCTGGCCCCAATGGTGGACCCGGCCGGTCGTCGCAGCGACCCTCCTGACCGGCGGGCTGAGCCTGGTTTGGGCGCTGTGGCTGGCCCGCGACGCCGGGGACCTCGCGGCTCAGTACGCCTGGACCACTTTCGTCCGCGATCATCCCGGCTCGGCCTACAACCTGTCCTGGTACGGGGGGATACATCCGGCGTCGTACAGCGTGCTCTCGCCGTACCTGATGGCCCTGATCGGGGTACGCACCACCGGCGTCGTCGCCGCCGTCGCGAGCACCGCCCTCGCCGCCCAGCTGCTCGCCCGGTCGGGCGTACGCCAGCCGCTGCCGTCGATCCTTTGGCTGTCCGTCGCCGTCTGGCTCAACCTTGCCGCCGGTCGAGTGACCTACCTGCTCGGCTTGGCCGTCGCCCTGCTCGCGGTGGTAGTCCTGCTGCACCGCCGGCCACGTCCGGTGCTCGCCGCGCTGCTGGGCGCCGTGGCCACCTTGTGCAGTCCGGTTGCCGGACTGTTCATCGAGGTGTTCGCGGCGGCGCTGTTCCTGACCGGCCGGCGGCGCCCCGCCTACCTGATGGCTGCCGGCCCACCGGTGGTGATCGGGGTGACCGCCCTGCTGTTCCCGTTCTCCGGCGTGCAGCCGTTTCACTGGTATTCGGCGCTGCCCACGCTCGCCGCCGCCGTCGCGGTCGCGGCGCTGGTCCCCCGGGACTGGGCGACCGTACGGGCCGGAGCCTGGGTCTACGCTGCGGGCGTCGCCTTGTGCTGGGCGCTGCCGACCCCCATCGGCAGTAACGTCGAGCGGCTGCTGATGCTGGCCGGCGCGGCCGTCCTGATGTGCGCCGAGGCCGCCCGCGAACGCAGCGGCTGGCCCCGGCGGGCGAGCTACGCGGCCATGGTGGCGATGGCCGTCTGGACCGTCGCGCACCCGGTCGTGAACATCGTCACCACCGCGCCGGTGACTGCCGGGGTGGCCGACGCCCGGCCGCTGATCGACGAACTCCGGCGACTGGCCGCCCGGCAGGTCCGGGTCGAGGTGGTGCCGCTGCGCTCCCATTGGGAAGCTGCTGGGCTCGCGCCCTACGTCAACCTGGCCCGCGGCTGGAACCGCCAGGCGGACGTGGCCCGCAACCCGATCTTCTACCAGGACCAGCTGACGGCCGAGGACTATCGGGCCTGGCTCCGCGAATGGAGCGTCGGATACGTCGTGCTGTCGGCCGACGAGCCGGACGACGCCGGCATCGCCGAAGCGAAGATCATCACCGCTGGGCATCCATGGCTGAGCCTGGTGTGGGCGGACGCCGACTGGCGGGTGTACCGGGTCGACGGCGTCGAACCCCTGGCCACGCCGCCGGCCACGGTCACTTCCGACGGACCTGCGGCGATCACCCTTGACGTGCCCCGGCCCGGTGCGGTGCTCATCCGCATCGCCTGGTCACCGTGGCTGGCCATCCGCGGCGTCGTCGACGACGGGGCCTCACACGCTTGCCTCGCCCAGCACGGCAGGTGGACCGAACTGTCGACGCCCACCGCCGGCACGTTCACCATCGAGGCCAGGTACACGCTCGACCGGGGAACGACCTGCCCGACCACGCGGTAACGTGATCATCAGCCACGGGACCACGCGGACCGATCACTAGACCGGCCGCCGGGCGTATGCGCGCCCGGCGGCCGGTCGAAGGTCAGCCGCAGTACCCGCCGCAGCCGCCGTCCTTCGGGGCGGCCTGGCCCGGCTGGGGCAGACCGGGATGGACCTCCGGCTGGGCCTTGGTCACCCGAGGCGGCGACACCAGCAGGTAGCTGGTTTGCAGGTCGGAGTCGATCAGTCCGATCAGGCCCGGGTCGTTGGGATTGGCTGGGTCCTTCTCGAAGCCGGGCGCGGCCCAGCCGTTCATCACCTTCACCGCCGCGCCGCGGGTGCGCAGCACGTTGTCCGCCATCTCGACGGTGACGATCGTGGTGTCGGCGTCGGGGTTGTAATACTCCTCGTCGTCGACGGTGTCGGAGTCCTCGTAACCGGAGGCGATCACGGTGCAGTTGTTGCTGTTGTCGCACTGCTCGATCGTGACGTCCGTGGAGCTGTACTCGCCGTCGGCGGAGATGATGCTGACGATCGTCGTCTTGTAGGTGCCCGTGACGTCGCCGTTGTCGTCGCGGACAACCTGCACGACCTCTGTGTAACTGCTGCGTCCGCCGCCTGGGGCGTCGTGCGTCTCCCGGTAGACGACGGTGTCCACATTGTCGTTGGGATCGGTAGTGGTCTCCTTTTCCCGGTGGATGGTGCCGCCCTCGCCGTCGCTCTCCGTGTGGGACTGCCCCGTCGTCGTGGGTCCGGGGCTGTCGTCAGGGTTGGTGGTGGTCTGCACGAAGCCGCCCTGGCCGTCGGGGTGAGTCTCCCGGCTGGCGCCGTCGTTGAACACGAAACGGCTGCCGCCGTCCTTGTACCTCTCGACGGACTTGACGCCGCCGTGCTCCTGCCCGAACGTGTACCGCGGCTCGTCGAGTCCGGCGGCGATCAGGCCGACGGAGACCCCGCCGACCCGAAGGCCCGGCTTGGAGTCCGGGCCACCCGTCCCGGCCAGGCCGATGGAGAAGCCACGCATCGGGTCGAGGTCGACGCCGCCGGTCGTGATCTCACCGAAGGTGAGGCTGAAGTGGTGCAGTGTGTCGTGCCGGGACGCCATGTCGAAGGCGCCGAGCACGTCCATTCCAGCCTCTCCACGTGCCTCGATGATCTCCTGGGGGAGGGCGAGGAACACGCCCAACCCGTTCTCGAAGGACGGCAGCTTGCGCTCGTGGGCGATCTCGACGACCAGCTCCAGCCCGGGACGGCTGGCCGGGTCGTACGGGTCGGTGCCCGCCATCAGTTCGTCGGCGTCGCAGACTCCGTCGTGATCGGAGTCGACGACCCGCCAGGCCACGTAGCAGCCGGTGGGGTCGCACAGGCGCAGCGACGAGGTGCGTACGTCGTCGGCCGCGGACGCGGGTAGGGCCGCAACGGTGGCCAGTAGCAGCAGGGCTGCGGCAACGGTCGCAGCGGCACGCCGCAAGTGATCGGACATCATGCGCCGAGCCTGGGGGCCGAACACCGTCGCCGTCCACCGCGTGTTCGAAACCCGTCTCTGTCCGAAACCAGCGCGTGGCGGTCGTGACGAGAAGGGTGCCGTCAGGCAGCGGTGGTGCTGTCGTCAACTCCTGCCGGACGTGGGCCTCGTGGGTCAGCCCTGCGGATCGGCGGTCGTGTTCCAGTACGCGTCGAGGATGCGTGGCGCGATGGGACGGCCGCCCACGGTCGGCCGCTTGATCGGCGCCGCCGGGTTGTATGGGCGTACGCGGGCGCCGGCCGGCAAGGTGACCCAGAGGGACTTGGCCGCCCCGACATCGGTGACCGACGAGACGGGAACCTGCAGATGCTCGGCCCACAGCGCGGCGCGCAGGTCGGCGGCGAAGGCGCTCGGATCGGGGGCGGGCGGGAAACTCGGCCCACCGGTGTCGATGACGGTCGCCATCACCTCGCTGTCGTGCGTCCACGAGCGACGGCTGTAGTTCAGCGTGCCCACGAAGGCGGCTTCGTCGTCCACCAGGAGCAGCTTGGAGTGCACGTACGCCTCCGGCGAGGTCGGCGTACCGGCGGTGCCGAGCGCCTCGAAGGCCAGCAGCTTGCCCGGGAACTCCGCCAGCAGCGGGGCGAGGAACGCGTTTCGCCGGAACGCGATGTCGGGCAGGTCGTCCACGGCCTCCAGGGGCGCCATGACCACGA
The DNA here is from genome assembly GCA_013361475.1 of Hamadaea sp. Classification (GTDB taxonomy): domain Bacteria; phylum Actinomycetota; class Actinomycetes; order Mycobacteriales; family Micromonosporaceae; genus Hamadaea. The sequence goes on along the minus strand of JABFYB010000267.1, from coordinate 9,221 downwards.
CGACGTAGTCGGCGGCTCGCAGGGCGACGCGGAGGGCGTCCCGCAGCGGCTCGGAACCGACGAAGTACTGACAGGTCAGGTACGCGTGCCTGCGCGTGTTCCGCAGCGCGCTCTCCAGAACGGCCTTGCCCGACTGGACGGGATGCGGGAACGGGAAGCCCCGGCCGTAGGTGTGCGAGATCTGCACCGTATGCGGCCCCGTCGCACCCCCGACGGGCGCGAAACCGGCCCCGCGCAACGGCTTGAACGACGGTGCCTCAGGGTGCCGGGTCCACCGGTCGACGAAGGTCTGCAACAGGTCGACCGCGGCCGGACCCTCGATCCTGACGTGGACGTCGAACAGCGGCGAGCCAGTGGCCAGCGATCCGTTGACGCCCTTCTCATGCAGCCGGTCGGGGTTGACGTCGATGCCACCGGTCCAGGCGATCAGCCGGTCGCCACTGCGTACGATCAGGACCTTCTGATGATGGCTGCCCGCGATCAGGTGCCGGCCGTCGAGAATGGCGCCGGAGTTCGGCAGCGAGTTGATGAAGGCCATCGACTCGCTGTTGATCGGCGTCAGCACCTGGTCGAGGAAGAAGAACGGGGCGAGCGCGGCGAGCGTCACGCTCGTGGCGTTCGCCTGCGACTTGGACTTCCAGAACATCGCGTCGACCTGCGCACCGGGCTGACCGTTGGCCCCACGGGTCGCGGCCTCGAGCAGCTTGCGCAGCGTGGAGTCGGGATTGCCGGGTTGCATCGCGAGATTGACGCTGCAGTACCAGTTGAGCAGGTAGATGAAATCATTCGGGCCGGCGGCGGTCGCGATGTCGGCGGCCATGCGCGGCAGCGCCCGCTTGCCGCCGATGAACGCCTCGGCCCGGTTGTCGGGTGACGCCGATCGCAGGCCGCGGTTGGCGTCGTCCGGCAGCAGGAAACGCATGGCGGGCACGGCTTCGCCGCCGGCCGTGTCCAGCTCGACCGAAGCGGTGCCGTCCGCCGCCTGCAGGATGGTGCCGCCGGCGAATCCGAAGACCTGGCCGCCACCCGGCGCCGGGGTGCCGCTGGACGTGGGCAGACCCAGGTCGGCGCCGCCGGACAGCGACTGCCACAGGTCCGCCACGGCGGTGGGCAGCACCTGACCGCCGGTGTCCGGATGACTGACGATGGTGGCCGCGTCGAACAGGCCGACCTCGGCCGCGGCGTCGAAACCCACCGCGACTGTGCCCGCGGCGGGGTATCCCGGGTCGAATCCGCCGATCGGCTCGCGCCAGCGTTGCCAGACGGGCAGGTCGACGCTGTGGACCAGCCCTTGTGTGGCCGGTCCGCCGGGCGCGGCCATGCCGCCGCCGCCGAAGTCCTGGACCAGGCGTCCGGCGTCCACGGCGCTGTCGGCGGCCGGATAGCCGAACGGCCCGGCCTCGGCGCCCGTGGCGATCCACTGCGTGGCAATGGGCTCCAGGACGACACAAGCCTCTTGGGCCGGGGTGACGACCACCAGACCAAGATCACACGACGCGGTCGCGCCGTGCAGATCGACGGTTCGCACCAGCCCGCCCACCTGTTGCCCAGGATCGACGTCGGTGCCCGAGACCTCGGCGAGCTTGGCGTCCACAATGGCCTGCAGCTCGTCGTCGGAGGCGGACTCGGCCGTGTAGATCTCGTCCAGACGGCCCATCGTGCCCGGTCCGGTGACACCGTCATGCGCCGCCAATCCGGCGGGCAGCGGCAACCCCTCGTCGTTCTTGAACTGCCGCACGACATCGGTCGTCTGCGGACCGTAGTCGCCGTCGACGCCGACGGCGTACCCGAGGTCGGCGAGCGCCTGCTGGACCGCGGTCACCGCGATCGGATCGTTGGCCTGGTCGACCTGCAGGTCGCCGTCGGAGTCGAAGCCACCCGGAGTCATCCGGGCTCCGTCGAGGCACTGCTGGAGTTGAGTGATTCCGCCGAACCGCGGCGCGGAGATGGTCGCCATGAGCACTCACCGTCCTGTGGCCGACCTCCAGGATACCGTTTCGCCCTTCTTGACCTGCGAAAATACCGGCTTTGCCGACTCGCGCGGGATCTTGTGCGCCAGACTGGAGGGACAGCCATCACTGAGGAGACAGCCGACACCACCGGCCGCGTCTAGCGGCTGAGCGAGGGAGTGGTGATGGACGATTACCGCCCGGGTCGCGTCGCGACAGAGGGCCTCAGCGGGCGGATCGACCAATTCGTCCGCGGGCCCGAAGACCAGCTGGTGCACTGGTGGGCCATCGACTTCGGCGCGTCCGGCGTGGAGAACCTGGGCGGACAGCTGCGCGGTGACCCCGTGACGGTGGGGCGTGCGGGCCGGTTCGACGTGTTCGCCCGCGGCTACGACAGCCGCCTGCTGCACTGGTGGTGGGACGGTGATCACGTCGCCGGCCCCGAGACCCGCCAGGGCTGGCGGGTGGCGTACGACCCGATGGCGGTCCAGGTGAGCGACACCGAGGCCCACGTGTACGCCCAGGAGGCCAACAACGGCATCCGTCGCTTCCGGACAGTGGGCAGCGACTGGTCGGTCGACAGCCTGCCGTTCACGGCCTACGGGCCGCCCCTCGGCCTGCCGTTCCGGGGCCAGGTCGCCCTCTTCACCCGCGACGAGCACGGTGAGCTGGCGGCGACCGGAGAGTTCCATTCCGGCGAGGGGTACAAGACCGACCGCCTCGGCGGGGGAGTCGCCGGCCGGCCGGCCGCCCAGCTCTGGAACCCCAACCGCATCGACGTCATGACGATCGACGACAACGGCGACATCAACCACTGGGGCTGGAAGGGCACCGAGAAGTACTGGGACAATCCCGAGCACGACAGCCCGCTGCACACCGGCCGCTGGTACGGCGACGGCCCGGTGATCACCGGGCCGTTCCGTGGCGATCTGGTCCTCGCCGGTGACGGCGTGCAGATGGACGTGTACGCCGTCACCCGCGATTTCCGGCTGCAGAACTGGCATTGGGACGGGACGAAGGGGTTCTCGCCCTGGAACGTGTGGGAACTCAAGGCCGACCTCGGGCCGGTGATCTCCTCGCCGTCGGCCACGCTCTCCGCAGACGGGCGGCTGGGCGTGCTGTACGCGTGGGCCGAAGGCGGCGTACTGCATCACTGGGACAGCTTCGGCAACCACATCGCCGACGTCCCGGATTGGCCCTCGGAAGGTGGCCTCACCGAACCGGTCGTGATCGACCTCGTCCCCGCCAGCCATCTGCTCCGCCGGGCGGACGACCTCGTGGTCCTGGGCGTGGATGTGAAACCGGGCCGGGTCGGGCTGACCTTCCCGCCCCAGCACATCGGCGAATCCGTCAACGACCGCGACACGCTCCAGGCGGATGTCAGCGAGGGCGGCGTACCGGTGTGGCGGTCGGGACCGGCGGGACCGAGCCGCCTGGTGTTCGACGTGGACCACGACGTTCCGCTGACGGCCCGGGATCTGCTCGCCGCCGCCACTGCGCTCGTCACCGACGACCCCGCCGACCAGTCGGCGATCGAGCTGCCCTACCGGCTCGGCTCGCACCTGTCCGGCTCGGCCAGCGCCGCCCACCACACGGAGCCGTGGACTCGATCCGACGTCGTGGCGCTGTGGCGAACCCGGCTGCTCGGCGAGCTGGGGCTGGTCGCGACCGGCTACGGCGAGGAGGACTGGATCGCCGTGCCGCTGGGGCAGACCGTGCGCGGCCAGATCGTGGGCCAGAACGAACCGGCCACCGTGGAGCGTCTCGAGCTGAGCGCCCTGGGCGGCACGCTGGTGGCGCAGGGCCGCTGGCCCGCCTTCGAATGGGATCACACGGCGGTCCTCGGGCGCGACTGGCGCGTACGCACACTGCAGCGCGGCATCGTCTACCCGACCGGCCACCGAGCCGAGTACGTCGAGCTCAGCCAGCGTGAGCCGGACCCGGACGGCCAAGATCCGATCGCCGTGATCCGCAAGAGCCGCATCCTGATCATCACCGAGCCCATGCGGACCCAGTCGGCCGACCCGCGGCTGGCCCGGCTGTTCCCGTTCCACAGCGTCGAGACGCTGGTGCCCCGGTTCGAGCACATCGACGATCCCGACGGCGTGGAAACGGCGCCGCTCGGGCGCTGGACGACCACAATCCGCGAACGCCGCCCGCCGGAACAGTTGCAGGAACAGCTGCAGAATCTCTGGGAGCTGGTCGCGTCCCTGCCACCGATGCCCGGCACTGGCGACATGAGCGCGCCGCCGTCGGCCGAGGACTACGCCGACCTCAGCGGCGGTGGCCAGTTGGAGGCCGAGCAGGCGGCCTGGGCACAGGGGTTCCTCGCGCTGATCGAGCAGATCGACGTCCTCAGCGACCAGATCGAGGCCGTGACGCTGACCCAGAGCGTGCCGAAGCCGTGGTACTTCGTGCCGCATGTGGACGGACAGCCGATCCGGCTCCCGGTACGCTGCCACGGCCGTCTCGGCCCGGTGCAGATCGCAGTACCGGTCGTCTTCGTCGCCGACGAGCAACTGCCCGAGACGTTCACGATGACCGCGTACGACTCGCTCGGGGTCGCCGGGGTCGACGAGAAACTGGCCGAGGCGTACGCGGCGGCCGGCGGCGGCCCCACCGACCTGCCCGGGGTCCCCGTCGACCTGCTGCACAGCACGGCGACGGCGAACGGCGTACCGGCGAACTCGTCGTCGATCGACATTCAGCTGACCCGCCGGTTGAACATCACCGGCGTACGCGACGGCCGGGCGTATCGCGTCCGGCTCGGCACGGACGACCCGGCCGACTGGGCCGCCGAGGTGGACCTGGTCGAGGCACGCACACTGCTGCCCAACACACCCGCCGCGCACACCGCCAAACTCGCGTACGCGTCGGAGTTCGAGACCAGCGGGGATGCCGCGGCGATCCCGCTCCGGATCGCGGGCGCGCCGATCACGCTGGACTTCCGCAGCGCGGCGGACCGCTCGGGCGGCCTGACGACGCCGGTGATCGACGCGACCGGTCTGTCTCGTGAGCACGGCCTGGGCAACGCCGCCGGACTGGCCACACTGAACCCGGCCGACCTCGTGACCGCCGACGCGACCCTGCTGGGCATCAACCTGCGCTCGCTGCTCGGTGACGTCGCCCCCAAGGCGCCGGCCATCACCTCCGACCTGTCGCCGGACGGGGTCACCACCGTCACGCTGGACTGGTCCGATCTGCCGCTGACCCCCGGGGACCTGTTGCAGGCCAACGGTTCCCCCACGCTCGACCTGCACGTCGAATCGGGCGTCGTGACCACGTCGACCTGCACCGTCAAGGCGTTCGCCTTGGCATTGCCGCCCGGTGACCCCTTGCTGAAGCTGGCCTTCGACCAGGTCGCGTTCACCCAGGAGGCGGGCCGGCCGCCCGACGTGAAGATCGACGGGCTCAAGGCCGAGTTCCTCGGCGCGCTGGATCTGCTGAAGGGCCTGCAGGACAAGATCGGCATCGGCGATTCCCTCCCCGAGGTACGCCCGGTCGGAAACGCGATCCAGGCCCGGTACTGCCTGCCGGTGCCGGACGTGTCGACCGGAGCGTTCGTCATCCGCAACGCCTCGTTCAGCATCGTGCTGACAGTGCCGCTGCAAGGCGAACCACCGTCGGTGCAGCTGGGCTTCGCCAGCCGGGAGAAACCGTTCAGCCTCAGTGTGTTGATGTTCGGCGGCGGCGGGTACGCCGACATCGAGTTCCGCGGCGGGACGTTGAGCCGCCTGGAGATCGCGCTGGAGTTCGGCGCGGCCGTCGCGGTCGACTTCTTCATCGCCAAGGGCGAAGCGCACGTGCTCGGCGGCATTCGCTACGAGATGATCGGCACCGACGTACGCCTGACCGGCTTCCTGCGCATCGGCGGTTCCCTGGAAGTCCTCGGGCTGGTCTCGGTCTCCGTCGAACTCCTGCTCGAACTCGGCTACCAGTCGGCCGGAAACCGCCTGGTCGGCCGGGCCACCCTCGTCCTGGAGCTGGATCTGACCCTGTGGTCGGACACCGTCGAACTCGACAGCGGCGAGTGGGTCATCAGCGGCGACGAGAACGTCGTGCCGCACCGGATGGCCGCGCCCACGGTGCGTCCCGGCGCCTCCGCCCGGGACCTCGAAGCCACGCGAGCGTACCGGGAGGCGTACCGATGAACGCGCGCACCGAGCTGCAGATCGTCGCCGTTCCCGGCGGCACCACCAAACACGGCGTCGTCCTCCGCGGACTCGTCGTGCCCCGGCTGAGCGGGCTGGACGAAACCGCCACCGCCGCCGCGTACGGATTGGCCGACTGGCCGGACCTGCTCAGCCACAGCACCATCACCGTCCACGTAGCACAGTCGCCGGAGATGCCCACGACGACGGTCCCCGTCACGCTTCGCCCGGTCGCCAGCTCACCGGTGTGGCAGGCCATGCTGGGCGGAATCCACGTCAAACCCTTCACCCCGCCCAAGGAATACCCCGACCCGCACGTGCTGCCCAGCGCCGCGCACGTCAGCACGGTCGAAACCATCTACGCGACCGCCGGGCGGCACGCCGGCGACCCGGCCGTCATCGACACCCAGCTCAAGACGGTGCCAGACTCGACACTGCCGCCCGCCGAGCTGCCCGCCACCGCCGGCACCGGCCAACCCGACCCCGACTTCCACAAGCTCGTCACGCTCTTCCGCGAACACCCGGCCGTGCTGCGCGTGCTCGGCCTCATCCTGGAATTCGACGTCACGGACCCCGGCGCGCTCACCGCGTCGAGCCCCGGCGTCATCCGCGTCGAACTCACCCTGCCCGCGGCCGCCGCCGGCTTCGTCCTGGCCACACCGTGGACACACTATGAGTACGCGAACAAGCGGTTCCTGCCGAAACCGGCAGTAGGCTCCAGCATCCGAAATGGACTGCTCGACCTCGAAGGCCCGCAATGGCGGGTGGCCACCTTCGACGTCACGACCACGATGGATCGTCTGCGGCTGGCCAAGTCCACAAGCGAACGCCACGCCCTTCCGGCCGTCCGCTCGACCGGACTGTCGTTGCTGGACGGTGGACGCGAACGGCAGTTGCGCGCCCGCAACCGGGCCGCCACCGCGAACACCGCACGCCGCTCGACCGACCTGGAGCTGTGGGCCGACGACCTCGTCCTCGGATACCGCGTCGATGTGCGTACCACCGCATCGGCCTGGATGTCGGTGTGCCGGCGGAAGGCCACCTACGGCACGCCCGGCGGCCTGGCGATCGGACCCGCGGGCGCCGAGGAGGAAGGCCACGTCAAGGCGCACGGCGCCGCCTTTCGCGGGGCGGGGCGGACCGGGCAGCCGACCGACGGCCTGGTCACCGACGAGACCGTGATCCGCTGGGACGGCTGGAGCATGGTCACCCCACGGGTGGCCCAGCCCTCCAGCACCGAGCGTGCGCCCGCACGCGCCTGGCTGACCTGGCGATTCTCGCCGCTGCAGGTGCCGCGCCTACGCTTCGGCGAAAGCTATCTGGTCCGCCTGCGGGTCACCGACCTCGCCGGAGGCGGGCTGGAGCCCGACGACCCCGCGCAGAGCGAGGGGGCCTCACCGGCGACGTTCTACGGCCGCCACGATCCGCTGCTGCCGCCCGAGCTGGCCATGCCACCGAACCTCGCCGAGCATCCCGAGTTGCTCGGCCCAGGCGGGCTGCTCGACGTGCTCGTCATCCGCAGCGACCCCTGGCCGCCCCCGGACACCGCGCCGGTCGGGGCGCTCGACGCCGACCAGTACGCAGTCGAGCACGACTATCCGGTCAACAACACCCGCATGCTCCTCCCGCCGGCGGCCGCCTTCGCCCTGTGCGATCAGCTCGACGCCCTGCCCGACACCTTGCCCGACGACGCCTACGCCGACCTGCTCGCCCGGGCCACCACGCCGCCGGCCTACAGCGACGACGGCGAATACAGCTGGCTGCCCGACCCGTCGGCCGAAGGGGTGAGCCTGACCGCGCGACCGGGGCCTCCGCTCGGCACCCCGGTCGTCCCGCCCACGGTTCCGGAAGGCTGGGCGGTGACCGGCGGCCAATGGCCCGACTACGCCGCCAAGCACATTCACCTGACGACACCGTCGGGCGGCTCGACGAAGGTCGTCGAATGGCTCGACGACCGCAACGCCGTCGTCCGGCTCAACCCGGCCGAGACGCTGACGGTCGCCGTCAGCAGCAGCGTCGCCGACATCAACCCGTTCGCCATGACCAACTGGCTGCAGAACGGGGTCGGGCAAACCACGCCGACCGACGGCCAAGACGTCCTGGACCACCTCATGGAACTCGTCCGGTTCGGCCGGCACCCACTGGTCAGCCCGCCGCACGAGCTGCGCTTCGTCCACGCCGTCCAGCACCCCCGCTACGCCCCCAAGGGCGCGGTGACGGCACATCGCGAGCCCGGCCAGACCTACGCGCGGATCGCCGACGCCCAGCCCGGCGACAACCCGTGGCTCGGCCTCGACGCCGCCAGCACCGGTCAACTCGACGTGTACGCCGAGTGGCCCGAATACGACCCGATGGGTGGCGAGAACCCGGCGAAGACGCTGCAGCAGCACGTCGGCTCGTTCACGGTGGACCCGTCGGCGACAGCGCTGCCCGATCTGCGGCACGAGTTCGGCGACACCCGCCACCGCGTCGTCTCCTACCGGCTGGTCGCCGCCAGCCGCTTTCGGCAGTACTTCACCGGGCTGACCGACGCCGACCTCAGCAAAGAGGCCACCTTCTCGGTGTCCGTGCCCAACACGGCGACCCCCGAACGACCGGCCGTCCTAGCCGTCGCCCCGGCGTTCGCCTGGCGGACCGACACCGGCGCCCGCCTGACCCGCGTACGCAAAGCGCTGCTGCGCGTCGAACTCGACCGGCCGTGGAACCTCACCGGCCAAGACGAGCGGCTCGGCGTGGTCATCCAGCCGGACGGCGCCGTGCAGCCGCGTACGCTGGTGACCCGCATCCGCCGCGACCCGATCTGGGCCACCCCACTGCCCACCGCCGATCCGACGGAGTCGATGTTCCCGCGGAAGCTGCAAGTCCTGTCGGTGACGCCGGCCGGCAGCCCCGTGCCGCTGAAGGTGCTGGCGCACGAAGTGCACTTCGACGACCAATCCCCCCGCTGGTACGCCGACCTCGAAATCGTCCAGCCACCAGCCGAGTCGTACAACCCGTTCGTCGAACTGGCGCTCGTCCGCCTCCAGCCCGCCAGCCTCGGCGGCTGCGAAGCGTCGGCCGTCGTCCGAGCCGAAGCGGCGCAACTGCTGCCCCTGCGTACGCTCACCTGCTGGCAAGACGC
>JABFYB010000456.1 GCA_013361475.1 Hamadaea sp. | reverse complement strand
GGGAGTTCCTCGGCGAGGCGTCGCGTCAGCTCGACGGATTCGGTGATCGCGGCCAGCCCGTCGGCCGGGCGGGCGAGCGTATCGAGGACGGCAGCCTGGGTCGCGAGTGCCTTGGCGAGCACGGCCCGATGACCGGTCGTCGAGTCGGACAGCATTCGGCTGTGCGCCACGGCTTCCTCGGCGACCGGCAGGGCGAGTTCGGGCCGTTCGTTCGCGACGGCGACCTCGGCGGTGAGGATGAGACAGGCGGCCACGATGAGGTCGGGGTCGGCCGTGGTGGCCCGGCGCGCCTCCAACGCCGTACGCGCGGCTCGCGCGGCCTCCGGGATCCGCCCGGCTTTCAGCAGTTCCTGCCCGTGGAGGTAGAGGGCGGCGTGGTAGCTCGGCATCGACCGACGGCGCAGCCCGTGGCGAACATGCCAGCGGAGCGCCCGTTCAGTCGCGGCGAGCGCCTCCGTTCGATCGTCCAAATCGGACAGCGCCTCGGCGAGGGCGAGCAGCCCGGCCCCGTACGCCGCCCGCACGATGCCGCCGTCATACTCCCGGGCTTTGGCCAGCGTCGCCACGGCGGGCCGGAGATAGACGAGAGCCTCCTCGTGGCGACCGGCCTCGTGCAGTGCCGTGCCCAGCAGCGCTTCCGCGCAGGCCAAGGCATTCCGGCGACGGCCTGCCGTCAGTTCCCGGCACTCCTCGTACGCCCGCCAGGCGAGATCCAGGCCCTCGGCGTACTCGCTGCGAGACAGCGCCCGCCAGGCACGCGCGTACTCGGGGATCCGCACGAGCGTACGCCGGGTCGGCGCCCATCGCCGTAGCCGCAGCACCAGGTTGGCGAGGATCGTCGCGCCGAACATGTAGACGCCGATGATCGCGAGGTATCGCAGGATGTCGACCCACTTGTCGCTCACTGCGGGAGGGTACCGGGCGGGCTGCTGGTTCCGCTCGCCTGAAGGTCTGCCAAGGCCGCCTCGCGGTCGGCGAGGATGGCCGGGTAGCGGGCGGGAAGCTTGTCGGCGAGTTGTCGTGTCAGCTCGACGGACTCGGTGACCGTGCGGAGGGCGTCGGCCGGCCGGTCGAGCGCCGCCAGAACCTGAGCCTGAATGTAGAGCGCCTCGGCCAACGTCCAACTCCCCGGCTGCCGCGCTCCGGCGACTGCGGCCTCGATGAAGGGCAGCGCGGCTTCCGCGTTCCCGGTCGCGAGGGCGATCTCAGCCGACAGCGCGCGAGCCATGATCACCGTATCGTCGGAGTCGTTCTCGGTCGACGTGCGAGCCAGCCGGAGGCACTGCTGGGCATCCTGCGCCGCCACCTCGTACTGCCCCAGCTTGAACAGGTTGTTCGCTCGGACCAGCACGAATTGCTGGTAGATCTGGATCACGGAGCGCTGGTCGCCGTTTCGGACATGCCGCCGGAGGCCTTCGTCCGCGAGCTTGACCGCCTCGGCATGATCTCCGGCGACGTCGGCGATCCACGCAAGCGAGTGGGTCGCGAGAACGTAGCAGGCCTCGAGATATCCGGAGTTACGTTCCTTGGCCGCGCGGAGGGCCTCCCGAGCCGGAAGCAAGTAGGTGACCGCTTCCTCGTCTCTCCCGACATGGTGCAGCGCCGCTCCGAGCAGTGCTTCGGCGCAGGCGAGGGCATTGCGGTGCCGGGGCCGGACGGCGGCGAGCCGGACCTTCTCGTACGCCCGCCGGGCCAGGTCAAGAAATCGGTCCGGATCGCTGTCGCTCCAGGCTCGAAAGGCTCCCGCGAATTCGGGCACGTGGCCGAGAAGCCGGACGGTGGGCGTACGCCGCCAGAGACGCAGCGCCACGATGCGGATCGCCGTCGCGAGCAGGACCGACACGAGGGTGAGCACGATCAGCGTGACAAGACCTGGATCCACCGCGGCAGGGTACCGGGCGGGCTGCCGCGCCGCAGCCCGCCCGGACCTCCCATTCCCCCGGGACTAGGGGATCGGCGCGACCGCCGTCGGCACGTTGTATCCGCGGAGCCGCAGGTACGGCGCTTGCCCGCCGAGGTCGGCCGTGGCGTACGCCGCCGTGATGGTGGTGGTTTCACCGGGCCACAGCGAGACGTAGTTCTCGGTGTAGGTGACCGGCAGGACCTCGGTTCCGCCGTTGCCCGCCGTGACCTCCGGACGCAGGAAGAACGCGAGGTTCGTCGCGCTGGTGTTGGTCAGCGTGATGGTGACGGTCTCCTGTCCGCCGGCGACCGACCGGGAGACGGCGGTCGTGACGGAGGGGTTGGCCGGCAGGCTGCTCAGGCCGGTCAGGTTGGCGAAGGTCTTCGTCGTCGTCGAGTACCAGTTGCTCTTGTTGCCCAGCGCGTCCGGCGTGGTCGAGTACCAGTAGAGGTTGTTGCTGACCACGGCGCCGGTGCTGTCTTTGAGTTGCAGGCGCAGGAAGTAGGTCGGGCTCAACCCGTTCGGGGTGGGCACCGTCAGGGCCTGCGTCGAGGCGTTGGCCGCGGCGGTGATCGGCGCGGTCGTGGTCGACACCGTCGCCAGATTCGGGATGGTGTGCAGGGTCGCCGTCGCGGTCAGCCCGGGGCGGGCGGTCAGCGTCGAGTTGACCACGAAGACCTTCTTCGTGGCGTAGTCGTACGCGATGTGCACCGGCTCGTCGGCCTTCTTCGCGCCGAAGAAGCCGCCGCCCGGCTTGAAGTAGTAGTCGTAGAGGTTCCAGTGCACCGACGGCCAGGCGCTGTTGAGCATCCAGAAGATGGTGCCGAAGGACTGGCTGTACTCGTGGGAGTTCCAGGCCTCGAAGAAGCTGCGCGTGTTCTCGTAGTTCATCAGCTCGGCCTTGAGCGCGTAGTCGGCCGCGCTCGTCGCGGTGCCGTACCGGCGGTTGAGGCCGTTGGTGTAGAGGCTGATGTTGTCGAACACGCTGCCCGGCTTGCCCGCGTGATAGTTCCAGGTGGTCCCGATCGGCCACAGCTCACCGGCCGGGATGAACTTCTGCAGGCTCTCCAGCGGCGGCGGCGCCTCGGTGCCCTCCTCACCGGTGGTCCCGAAGGCGCTGCCGTTCTTGGTCGTGTCCCACCAGAGCACCGGCGGCGCCCACTTGTAGGGGCCGTCCATCTTCATGCCCGCGTTCGAGTTCGACCAGGTCGCGACGTTGTCCAGGGTCGGGTTCTGCCAGTGCAGGCGGGTGGCGATCGACTTGTACGCCGTCAGATGCGCCGCGGTCGGCGGCTGATCGCTCCCGTACGCCCAGACGAACACACTCGGGTGAGCGCGGAGCGACCGCAACTGGGTCTCCAGGGAAGCCTGCGCGACCTGGGTCTGCTCGGTGCTCCAGCCGGAGTCGTTCTCCCAGGCGCTGCAGCAGGTGAAGCCCGGCATGATCAGGACGCCGGCCGCGTCGGCGAGGTCGTACAGTTCCTCGTTGCCGAGGGTGCCTTCGAGCCGGATCGTGTTGAGGCCCATCTCCTTGACGTAGCGGACGTGGGCCGCGTTCGTCTTGGTGTCCCAGCGCTGGAGCATGTCCCACATGTAGCCGCCGCCCCGGAACAGGATGTTCTGCCCGTTGATCCGGTAGCCGACGAAGGAGGTGCCGTTGACCGTCGTCCGATAGTCCGTGATCTGGCGTACGCCGAAGGCCGTGCTCTTGGTGTCGGAGGTGGATCCGCCGACGGCGGCGGTCAGGTTGAGCTGGTACTGCTCGGGCGAGCCGAACTGGTAGGGCCACCACAGCACCGGGTTGGTCAGGTGCAGTTGCGGGTACGCCACCGGGTCGAAGGCGATCTCCCGGCGCTCCCCCGCCGCGAGGGTCACCGTCTGGCTGACCGTCACGGTCGGCTGGCCGGGTTTGCTGATCGTCCCGGTGACGGTCGTGGTGACGGGCGCGGCGGTGGCGTTGACGGCGTCGGCGTACACCGTCAGGTCGGCCGCGTTCGTGGCGGGCAACGGCAGCACGGTTTTGACGTAGGGATCCCGCAGGGCCACTGGGCCGGTGGTCTCCAGCCGCGTCTTGCCCCAGAGCCCGGCGTTCATGTCGGGCACTTCGGGGTTCCAGTCGACCGTGCAGAACGAGAGGTCGCCGCAGCCCGGTGTGGCCGGGGTGACCCGGATGGCCAGCGCGTTGGTCTGACCGGGGCGGATCGCCGAGGTCACGTTGTACTCGTGCGCGGCGAGCGAGCCGACCGCGTTCCCGTCGAGCTGGACGCCGTTGAGCCAGATCTGCGCTCGATAGGTGATGCCCCCGAACCGCAGCCAGTACGCCTGATCGGCGGCGGCCGCGGCGGCGGTGAACTCACCGCGGAACCACCAGTCCTGCCCGGTCAGGTCGGGCACGTTCTTGAGGTTCTGGCCGAAGTAGATGTTCTGGTAGACGTTGTTCGCCACGAGCCCGGCCAGCACGGTCGAGGGCAGCGTGACCGGGTTCCAGCCCGAGGTCGAGTAGCCGACCTGGGAAATGGTCCCGCCGGTGTCGGCCAGGCCGGTGGCCGAGCGCAGCGCCCAGCCCGACTTCAGCTCGGTCGAGCCGACCGTCGCTCCGTCGGCCGCCGTCGGGCCGACCGGAACCAGGGCGATGAGCAACACCGCCACCGCAAACAATCGCAACGCGGGCTTCACAGGTACCGCCTCCTCACGATCCGGTGGGCCAGGTGATCTTCGGCGAGTGGTAGTAGTTGACGCCCATGACCTTCCAGCGCGGTCCCTGCGCGCCGAGGCGGGTGGCGAACGCCGTCCAGTTGTGCGTACTCCAGGGCGACCAGCCCAGCTCCGCCAGCGCGGGCAGCCGGGGGAAGACCATGTAGTCGATGTCGGCGGCGGTGCGGATCGTCTCGGTCCACAGCGGACCTTCGACGCCGAGCACCGACGCCTCGCCCACCCCGGTCAGGTATGCCCCGGGATTCCAGCTGTACGCCTTGTCGACCTCGATCAGCCCGGCCCAGGTCTGACCGAGCTTGGTCTTGCGGACGTACTTCATGTCCAGGTACGCGAGGTTCGCCGGGGACATCAGCACCTTGGTGCCGTTGGCGGCGGCTGCCGCGACGTTGCTGTCGGCGCTGGTCGTGCCCCAGAACTGGGCGACGGTCGACGGCAGCTCGTCGGACTTCACGATGTCGTGCCAGCCGATCGCCGTCTTGCCGTGCGCGGCGACGATGTTCTGCGCCCGGTTCATGAAGTAGGTGTAGTCGGCGGCCGTCGTGGACGACGCCTCGTCCCCGCCGATGTGGGCGTACGGCCCGGGGGTGATCGCCGAGAGTTCCCGGATCACGTCGTCGACGAAGGTGTAGGTCAGCTCCAGCGGTACGCACAACGAGCTGAACCCGACGTTGGTGCCCGTGTAAAGGTTCGGAGCGACACCGTTGCAGTTGAGCTGGGCGTACGAGGCGAGGGCGGCGTTGGTGTGGCCGGGCATGTCGATCTCGGGCACCACCGTGATGTACCGGGACGCCGCGTACGCGACGATCGCCTGGTAGTCGGCCTTGGTGTAATAGCCGCCGGGGTCGCCGCCGACCGCTGTGCTGCCCCCGTACGCCGCCAGGTTCGGCCACGAGTCGATGACGATCCGCCAGCCCTGGTCGTCGGACAGGTGCAGATGCAGCGTATTGATCTTGTAGAGCGCGATCTCGTCGATGAGCCGCTCGACCGTGGCCACCGGGAAGAAGTGCCGCGCGACGTCCAGCATCATCCCCCGGTACGCGAACCGCGGATAGTCGACGATGGTGCCGCCCGGCAAGGGCCAGGGTCCCGCCTGGACGGTCGCCGCGTCGGCCTCCGGCGGCAGCAGTTGCCGCAGCGTCTGCAGGCCCCGGAAGAGCCCGGCCGGTTGCAGGGCGCGGATCGCGACGGCGTTGGCCGCGACGGTGAGCTGATATCCCTCGGGGCCGACGGTCGCGGGGGCGCCGGAGAGCAGCAACGAGATGCCGTCGCCGGGACTGGAACTGGGCGCGTCGGCCACCGGGAGGGCGTACCCGGTCGAGCGCCGCAACTGGGTCGCCAGGAGGGTCGCCACCGCCTGGGCGGCGGCCGAGCCCGGTTCGGCGTACACAGTGGTCGCCGAGGTGAGCTGGTAGGTGACGCCGGCCGCGGGAACCGAGCTCACCGGAGCCGGCACCACAGTGGCGAAGGTGACGACGGTAGCCGCCGGGGTCACCGGCGACAGGGGGACAGCCAGCAGGATCGCGAGTACTGCGCCAAACCTGGTCATAGATAGGTAACCTATCTAACAGATAGATCCAACGCAAGACGTCGATGCCCCGACATCGAGGTCACGACCCGAGGACATCCTTCGACGCCCGGCCCATGATCGAGATCGCCGTACGCCGAGGCAGCCGGCTCAGCACGGCGGACGACACCTTCATCAGCGCGCCCGGGACGACCCGCGGTCGCCTGCCCAACGCGCCCAGCGCCGCCGCCACCACCTGCTCCGGCGTGACCGTCCCGGGGGCGGGCTTGGCCGTCGAGGCCGCCAGCCCCGGAGTGCTGACCGCACCGGCCACACACGCGACGGCGTCCACACCCGACGTACGCAACTCGGCCCACAGACCCTCGGCGAACACCGCGCCGAACGCCTTCGTTCCGGCGTACAAGCTGAGATTGGGCGAACCCTGCGCCCCCGCGAGCGAGGACATGACGACGAACCCGCCCCGCCCGCGCTCCTGCATCGCGGGCAGGAAGTGGCGCGCGAGCAGCATGGGCGCGCGGACGTTGAGATCGATCGCGCGGCCGAGTTCGGCGGGGTCACTCGTGGCGAACGGGCCGATCGGCGAGAGCGCCGCGTTCGCGACGAGCAGGCCGATCTCCAGCCCGGAGACGGTCGCCACGACGGCCTCGATCCCCTCCGGCGTGGCCAGGTCGGCGGCCACCTCGATCTTGGGACCGGGCAGGTCGAGGGCGGGACGGCGGGCGACGAGCACGACGCCGAGCCCGCGCGCCGACAACTCCCGGGCGAACGCCGCCCCGATCCCCTGTGACGCGCCCGCCACCAGCGCCCACGGCCCATATCGTTCGGCGAACGTCACCAGGGTTCCTTCCGCATCCGGGCCATCATCGCGAACGGCATGAGCAGCCACGGCAGGTTGACCGCGAGCACGAAGCCGAAGTCGGGCGTCGCGTGCGGGCCGTAGCGCTCCTCCATCAAGATGATGAGCACGTTGGAGAGCATCATTCCGGACCAGACCAACGCGGGAACGCGGATCCAGTTCCGGCGGCGGACGAAAGCGTAGACGGCCGCGAGGTAGAACGGCCCGAACAGCAGCACGTCGATCCAGATGGTCGCCTTCCACCAGGGCGGACGGGCCATCAGCAGGGGGTCGTAGGTGTCGCCGTACCAGTGGATCAGGTCGAGCAGCGGACCCGGCGGCCACAACGGCGCGGCGAAGTGGGCGGGGTCGGCGATGATGAGCTGCTCGATGTCCACGATGTAGGTCACGAAGCCCAGGTTGATCAGAAAGAAGACCACGAACAGCAGGTCCACGGGTCGCCGTCGGAGGGGCATGCCGACACTCTAGGCCTAACGACGGTTACGCTCAGCCCTGTGAGCTGGCTCGACGCCGTCGGCTGGATCGGTTCGGCGTTGCTGGTCTGGTCCCTGCTGCAAACCCGCATCCTGCGCCTGCGCGCCATCAATCTGGTGGGCTGCTTCGTCCTGATCGGGTTCAACTGGGCACTCGGCGTCTGGCCGATGGTCGGCCTCAACACCGCACTCGCGGTGATCAACATCTACTTCCTGGTCAAGCTGCTGCGGACCCGCCACTCCGACGAGGTCTACTCGGTGGTCCAGGTCGCGAACGACGACGTCTACCTCGCGCACGTGCTGACCGTGCACGGCGCGGACATCGCGCGCTTCACCCCCGGGTTCCGGCTCCGTGGCACCGGTGCGGCCTTCCTAGTGGTACGCGGAGACGAAACCGTCGGCGTGGTGATCCTCCACGACGGCGGCAACGGAGTCGCCGTCGTCGACCTCGACTACGTCACGCCCAAGTACCGCGACTTCACCCCGGGCGAATTCGTCTACCGGCAGAGCCACATGTTCACCGATCGGGGCTTCCACACCGTGGTCGTCCCGGCTCGGCCGGCTCTATCGGCGTACTTCACCCGGTTGGGGTTCACCCGGGTCGGCGACACCTTCTCGCTGACGCTCCCTCCACCCACCTGACCTTCGGCTGCGATTTCGCTGCGGCTTCGTTGGGGGCGCTGCCCAAAATCGCAGCGAAGAGGAGGTGGTGACTCGGTTCGCGAGTCGATTTCGGCCGATTTCCATGATCATGGTCAATTCCATGTCGCCATGGCAACGCAGAAATGACCATGATCTTGGGCGGCCACGCGGGGCGCTGCGTTTTGCGTACCCGTTAGTGGAGGGTGACCGCCCACGCTCGGGTGATGGTCTGGTCGAGCCGGTTTCCCGCGGAGTCGGTGATCGTGACCTGGACCGACGCGTAGCCCGCGACGGCCGGGACGAGGAGGGTGACCGTCCCGTCGACGGCGCGACGGCCGGTGAGCGGGTGCCAGGTGTGGCCGTCGTCGGCTGAGATGGCGGCGCGGACGTCGAGCGGGCCGCGGAGGGTGACTCCGGGCTGGTAGCCGGGCCGGATCACCAGCGGGTACGAGTGCCGCGCGTGCACGGTGTTGCGGAGGTCGGTGCCCACCGAGTACGCCGCCTGCAGCAACGGAAGCACGGCGATCCCGTCGGGGCGACCGGACTGGAACGTCCACTTCGTGCTGGTGGCGGTCGAGGTGGTCCACCACGGCTGGTCCCGCTGGACGTCGAGGCCCAGCTGATAGGTGGCTTTCCCCGCAGGCACCGTGACCTGGGCCGTCACCGCCGACGTGTCGAGCAGGGTGACGCCGTCGCGCGTCAGCGTGAGCCGGGAGCGGTCGCCGCCGTCGAGCCAGCCGTACTGGTCGCCGGAGCCGTCGGCCCATTGTGGCATCGCGATCCGGAGTGCGTCGTGCGACCGGTTGGCCGGCGCACCGAGGGCGTACGAGGCGGTGACGGCGGGCATGGCCGGCCGGGACAGCGCCCCGAACCAGTCCTCCGAAGTACGCTCGCCGGCCCGGTAGGTGCGGGCGAGCCCGGTGACCGTGCCTTGGGCGTACCAGGCGGAGATGTCGGCCGACGCCTCGTGCCGCCAGGTCATCTCGTGCCCCCGAGTGCCGACGGTCAGGTGATCCACGCGCTCCGACGGCGTCGGCACCACCCGGAACGCCGAGTACGCCGCCAAAGCCGTCGGGGTGATCGCGTAGCGGCCTTCGGTCGCACGGCTGTCCAGCGCACCGTGGAACGAACTGCGTACGGTGGCCATCGGGAGACGGCGAGTGTCGTAGGTCAGGTTCGCCGGGATGCGTCCGCGTTCCGGCAGCAGCACCTGATACGAGTACGGGCTGGTCGGCGTACCGGTGACGCGGACGGTCCGGCCGAGCCGGGCGACGTCCTCCTCCTGCAGCGCATAGGCCGGAACCGTCGATCCTTCGGTGAACGGTTCGTAGTACGACGAGTCACCGGAGTGCAGCAGCACCAGCGCCGCCCCGGCCCGCTCGGCCGCGCTCAGATCGACGGGTTCCCCCATCGGCGCCTTCACCAGCAGCGCCTTTCCGCGCGCTTGAGCCACCTCGGAGGTGATCGCCAGCGCGTGGGTGCCGTCGAGAGACGGCGTGTTCGCGACCGGCGCCGGCGTCAGCTCGCGTCCCTGAGCGGTCACGGTCAACGGCGGTTCGCCCAGCTCGAAGTGCGTCGTGAACTCGAACGTCCCGTCGGTCACCCGCGCCGTCGGAGTCGCCGAGAACTTCGTCGTGATGCGGGGGTTCAACCCGAACCCGGTGATGATCGACTTGTCGCCGACGACCCGCTGCCAGGCGACCGTCGCGTCGCGTACCTGGGCGTTCTCGGGGGTGCGCACGCTGATCGGGACCGCCTGCCGGGCGTCGAAGCTCAGGCTGGTGTCGCCGCCGATGGTCAGCTCCGGCCGGCCGAGCACGGTCAGCTCACGCGGCCAGTCGCCGTCGTCCACGGTGAACGCGAACACCATCAGCGCGTATCGGCCCGACGGCACGTCCAGCGTCGCGGGCTCCGCGCCGACGATGCCGCGCAGCAGCTCGCCCGTGTCGAGGTTCCACAGCTGCGCCTGGCTGAACGCGCCGACCGGCTTGCCGTTGCGGCCGACCGCGCTCACCGTCAGCTTGTGGGTGGGTCCGGCTACCTCGAATCCGACTGGTACGCGTAAAGCAGTGCCACTGGTCCGGGCGACGATCTGTCCGGTGTAGACGCCGCCGGAGGTGTGATCCGGGTCGAGCCGCAGGGTGGCCGCGGCGGAGCCGTTCGGCGGGAGGGTCAGCTGAGCCGGGCTGACGGTCAGGGCGGCCTGCTTCGCCCCGTCGGCGACGGCGTTCGCGCTCAGGTCGAGCGTGATCGGAGCGCTGGACGTGTTGCGATAGGTCACCGTGCGGGTCGTGGCCGGCCGGGCCGACCCGGTCCAGTCGACGTGCCCGAGGATGATCGATCCGGTGCTGACCAGGACGGGCTGACGCATCGCGGCGGCGATGTCGATCCGGCCGGTCCCCATCGCGATCGCCGGACCGGCGAGCGGCTGCGCGGTGCTCACCAACGCCGCCTTGAGCTGGGCGGCCCGCCATTCCGGATGCTGCTGCGCCAGGATCGCGGCCGCGCCCGCCACATGCGGCGTGGCCATCGACGTCCCGGACAGCGAGGTGTACTTGTCGTCGATCAGTTCACCGGCCGAGGTCCCGGCGGCGCGGGCGGCGACGATGCCGACGCCGGGCGCGGTGACCTCGGGTTTGACGGTGGCGTCGCCGGGCCGGGGACCTCGCCCGGAGAACGCCGCCAGCTGCCCGGACTTGTCGACCGCGCCGACCGTGAGCGCCTGGGCGGCCGCGCCCGGGGCTTGCACGGACGCCACGCCGGGCCCGGCGTTGCCGGCCGCCACGACGAACAGCGCGCCGGACTTCGCGGTGAGGTTGTCGACCGCCTCGCTGACCGGATCCGTGCCGTCGCTCTCCCCGGCGCCCAGGCTGAGGTTGATCACCCGGGCGCCCTGGGCGACGGCCCATTCCATGCCCGCGATGACCCAGGAGAGGTCGCCGGAGCCGCTGCCGTCGAGGACCCGTCCGACGATCAGTCTCGTCTCCGGCGCGACCCCGTTCAGGTGGCCGCCGGGATTCCGCGCGCTGCCGCCTACGGTCGCCGCCACGTGGGTGCCGTGGCCGTTGGTGTCCACGGCGGACCCTTCGCCGGTGAAGTCCTTCGCCGCCGCCACCCGGCCCTGGAGGTCCGGATGCGTCGGGTCGTACCCCGTGTCGAGGACGGCGACGGTGACGCCCTTGCCGGTGTAGCCGGCCGCCCAGGCCTGCGGCGCACCGACCTGCGGGACGCTGTCGGCCAGCGCCGCGCGTACCTTGCGGTCGAGGAAGACCCGGCCGACGTCGCCGGCCCGGGTCAGCGAGCCGGGCTGGGCGAAGCGTGCGGTCAGGCCCTGCCAGAATTCGCGAGCCCGCGCCTTGTCCTCGGTGACGGCGACGGCGTTGATGCTCGGGAGGAGAGCCCGGCGGGCGGCGCCTGGCGGATTGGCCGGCACGGCCGGCGTACCGCCCGCCGGGGGCATCAGCACCAGCGGCAACGACGTTCGGGACGCGTCGTCGTAGCCCGCCGCCGCGAGGTCGGTGACGTTGAACAGCTGCTCGTCCAGGCGACCCGCCTGCACGTGGGGCAGGGCGTCGACCGGGACGACGTAGGTGTCGCCGTCGCGGGTGGTGAGCTGGTAGCCCCTGCCCTCCGACTCGACTCCCACCACGGGTCTGCCTTGGACGGTCGACAGGCGTACGCGGTCCCCGGTGATCAGCGTGAGGATCTTGGTCTGCTGTGGACCGGCGGCCGTCTGGACGCCGCTCGCCGCCTGGGCGCTGCCCATGGCGCTGGTTCCACTGAGGGCCAGCGCGACGGCGACTGCGACTACAGCGCGTAATGACCTCACGACGACGCTCCTCCCCAGGCTGCGACAACGGAACGTGAGTGTTACACCTCGTAATCGCCGGGGAAAGATCATTCAGCGGCGCAGCTGCGCCGTGGCGCAACTGCGCCATCGTTTTTCCGGGAACCCCCTTCGCCTCTCTCGCGTCTCACCCCCCGTCCCTTCCCGTTGATCATGGAGTTAACTGAGGTCTCGACGGTGTGTCGGCACCGGAAACCCCATGATCAACGGCCCGGTCGCGACGGCAGGAGGTCACATGCTGGAACCCGCCGGGCTCACCGCCACCGAAGAGTCGGCGTACCTCGCGTTGCTGCGGCAAGGCAGCGCCACGCTGGATCAGCTCGCCGCCCGCGCCGGTCGCACGACGGCGCAGATCACCCGAGCCGTCAGCGGCCTGCATCGCAAAGGCCTCGTGCACCGCACTCCCCCACCACACGGCCTCGTCGTCCCGGTGCCGCCGGACGAGGCGATCGACCAGCTGATCCAGCGGCAGCACGCCGAACTCGACCGCACCCGGGAGGCTGCCCAGCAGCTCGCCGCGCAGACCCGGGAGGCCACCGCGTCGAAGAGCACCGCCGAGCTGATCGAGATCGTCCAGGGGCGTACGGGGGTGCAGCGCGCCTTCGAGCGGGTGCAGGCCCAGGCGCGTACGCAGATGCGTGTGCTCGTGACACCCCCGTACGCCGCGACGAGCCAGGTCAACGACGTGCAGCTGACCCGGGGACCGGAGGTCGTCTACCGAGCGGTGTACACCGTGGAGGCGTTGTCCGAGCCGGGTTTCCTGGCCGCCATCGGCGAGCACGTACGCGTCGGCGAGCAGGCCCGGCTGGCCCCGGCGGTGCCGACGAAGCTGGCGATCGCCGACCATTCGCTGGCTCTGCTGCCGTTGGTGTGGACCGACGCCGCCCAGGACTCGGCCGTCCTCGTGCACCCGTGTGCCTTGCTGGACGCGCTCGTCGCCCTCTTCGAGACGGTGTGGGCGGCGGCGAGCCCGCTGGCGTTGACCGGCACCGGCGAGGTGACGCCGCTCGGCGAACTGACCGCCGAAGACCGGAAGCTGCTCTCGCTGCTGATCGCCGGGATGACCGACGAGGCCGCCGGGGCGCGGCTGGGGCTGAGCCGCCGCACGGTGGTACGCCGCGTGCAGCA
>JABFYB010000626.1 GCA_013361475.1 Hamadaea sp. | reverse complement strand
TCACCGCCACCCAGTGGGAGAACGCCCAGTGGCAGCGGGTGAACTGCGTCAAGAACGTCAAGCAGCTGCGCGCCGTCATGGGCGACCTGCTCGACGAGCGCTTCTACGCCGACCTCGAAGCCGACATGCAGCACACCGCCACCATGTCGATGCTGCTGCCGCCGCAGATGCTCAACACCATGGTCCCGGCCGGCGCTGCGGCCGGTGCGGCGTACACCGAGGCGTTCTACGCCGACCCGGTCCGGCGCTACATGCTCCCGGTCGCCTCCGACCGGCTGCCCGAGTGGACGTCGCACCCGCACGCCACCCGGGACTCGCTGCACGAGCACGACATGTGGGTCGCCGAAGGCCTCACCCACCGCTACCCCACCAAGGTGCTCGCCGAGCTGCTGTCGACCTGCCCCCAGTACTGCGGCCACTGCACCCGCATGGACCTCGTCGGCAACTCCACCCCGGCCGTCGCCAAGCTCAAGCTCGAACTGAAGCCGGTCGACCGCTACGACGCCCACATCGCATACCTGAAGAACCACCCCGGCGTCCGCGACGTCGTGGTCTCCGGCGGCGACGTCGCCAACGTCCCGTGGAAGCAGCTCGAGGCATACCTCATGCGGCTGCTCGAGATCGAGACGATCCGCGACATCCGGCTGGCCACCAAGGCGCTCATGGGCCTGCCCCAGCACTGGCTGCAGGCCGACGTCGTCGAAGGCGTCGAGCGGGTCGCGCGTACCGCCCGCCGCCGTGGCGTCAACCTCGCGATCCACACCCACGTCAACCACGTGAACTCGATCACGCCCACCGTGGCGCGTGCGGCGAGGACGATGCTGGAAGTCGGCGTACGCGACGTCCGCAACCAGGGCGTGCTCATGCGCGGCGTCAACGCCCACAGCCACGACCTGCTCGACCTGTGCTTCGCCCTCCAGGGCGAGGCCAACATCCTGCCGTACTACTTCTACATGTGCGACATGATCCCCAACGCCGAGCACTGGCGCGTCGCCGTCTGGCAGGCCCAGCAGCTCCAGCACGACATCATGGGCTACCTGCCCGGCTACGCCACCCCGCGCATCGTCTGCGACGTGCCGTTCGTCGGCAAGCGTTGGGTCCACATGGTCACCGAGTACGACCGCGACCACGGCATCTCGTACTGGACCAAGAACTACCGCACCTCGATCGAGGCGACCGAGGCCGACGCGCTCACCAAGCGCTACGCCTACTACGACCCGATCGACACCCTCCCGGAGTCCGGCCGCCGCTGGTGGGCCAAGCAGGAGGACTGACCAAGCCTCCGCGACGGGCGGCGCATATGCGGTGCGGGCAGCACCGCCCGTCGCGGATCTTCACCTTCCCTGGCCGAGACTCAGTCTCCGCCCAAGGTTCAGCGTCGTCTCCAGCCGCAGATGAACCACTCCACCGATGCCGTCCACGGCCGCGCGCAACTCCGCCAGCAGGCTCTGCTGCCGCTCGGGCGTGCGCAGCCGGAACGGCGAGAACGTCTCCACCAGCCGCAGATAACGCTCCGTCGCCAGCGGCAGTTCCGAGTCGAACCGGCGCAGCTCCACATCCCGGAACAAGCCGCTGGCCGTGAAGTCGTCGACGATCCACTCCGGACGCCGATCCGGATAGGACTTCCCGTCGGCGGAGAACACCGCGTCCAACGCCGCCTGCTCAGCCGGATCCACGTACGCGTGTTTCCGGCCGATCAGCGCGATCACGCCGCCCTCCTGAAGCAGGGCATGGGCCCGCTGGCAGCGCGTCGCCGGATCGAGCAGATGCCAGACCAGTGTCCCCGCCACAACCGGAAGCAGTCGCGACGGCGCCCAGCTCTCGAAGTCCGCGCCGACCACCTCGGCCTGCGGGAACTTGGCCCGCAGATGCTCGGCCATTCGCGGATCCGGCTCGAGGCACAACATCGGCGCACCCAACCGGCTGAACAACTCGGTGCCCTTACCGGTTCCCGCGCCGATCTCCGCGATCAGCTCCGGCGTACCACCGAGATAGGCCGCCAACGCGTCGGCCATCTCCACCGGATACCCCGGCCGAATGTCGTCATACTGCGCTGCCACTTCACCGAAGACCGTCGTCGCCACGCGCCCATGCTGCCACAGCGCGCGCCAGGCCCATCGCAGGTCAGCGACGACGCCAATACCCGGCCACCGGCTGACCGTCCCGCTCGTGCGGCTCCACCCACACCTGCCCCGAACTGCCCAAGGTCAACGCCGGCCGATGCACCGGGCCCCGCTGCCGGGGCACCACCACCCGGCGGACGAAACCGCGTACGGCCATCGACGCCGCCACCTCCGGCAGCCGCTCGGCCCAGTAGTCCCCCACCTCACCGGACAACCCCGCCGCCGCCTCCGACAGGTCCGAGATCACGCGCTCGGTGCTCAGCTCCGGGCGTACGTGGGCGAGCAGGATCAACCCCTCCTCCACCTGCAACGGCGTCCGCAGCTCCACCTGCCGCAGATCGGCCAGCCGCTCGGCCGACTCCGTCCACAGCAGATGGACGAGCACGTCGTCGGCCGACGCGACAGCCATCCCGGCCACCGTCACCGGCTCCCGCAACAGACTGCCCACCGGCACGCACACGACCTCGTCGCACACCCGATGCCGCAGTTGCACCGCCAACGCCGTCCCGCCGGAGATCACCAAGTCGCTGCCCTCGGTCGCGAGCGCCCGCCACCGATACGCCGCCTCCAGCGTCAGCACACCCCGCAACCAATGCGGCAACCGCTCCGTCATGCCGCGTCCACGCCACGCGAAATCATGCGGCTTCCATTCCCCGCGACTCGGGCGGGCGAACCTCCCGGAGCAACGGCCGCAACTCCAGCCATCGCGGATGCAGCACATCCGCGTGCATGGCTCCGTCGCGTACCACAATGAAACCGGCCGCGAGCAGCGCCTTCACCGCGGCGCTGGCCGTGGCCGGAGCCAGCCCGCACGCCTCCGCGACCGCGCGCGCGGACACCAGCCCCCGCGGGCGCAGCGACAACTCCGCCAGGACGCGCATCTGCGAGCGCGGCAGCGGACCGCCCGCGTCGACGCCCAGCTCAGCCCGCAGCGCCTCCTCGTCCTCCAGGGAGAACAGCCAGCCGCTCGCGTCGAGGCGGCCCACCCCCAGGCGGCGCGCGGCGGACACGACCCGTCGCCGCGACGTCCCGAGACGGCGCGCGACCTGCTCCGGAGTCGCGTCCATCTGGCCACGATAAGCGGTCTTCGCCACGAGGTCACCCGCTCAACGTCTCGTAAGCCGTCCTAGGAGACTATTCGTTTCAGGTCAGACGCATGACACGCCCAAACACGGTTTGATGGAAGGTATGCGGGAGATCGTCCTCGTGCGGCACGGACAGACCGAATGGTCCGCGAACGGCCGCCACACGTCCGTCACCGACCTCGACCTCACCCCGGAGGGCGAACGCCGGGCACGCGCGCTCGGCGCACGGCTGGCCGGGCGGTCCTTCGCGCTGGTGCTGTGCAGTCCCCGGAAACGCGCGCAGAAGACCGCCGAGCTGGCCGGGATCGGCCCGCTCGACATCGACGACGACCTGGTCGAGTGGAACTACGGCGAATACGAGGGCAAGACCACCCCGCAGATCCGCGAACACGACCCCACCTGGACGGTGTGGACGGGCACGACTCCGGGCGGCGAGACGGCGGCACAGGTCGGCGCGCGCGCCGACCGGATCCTCAACCGCGTACGCCCGATTCTGGCGGGCGCGGACGTCTGCCTGGTCGGTCACGGTCACCAGTTGCGGGTGCTGACGGCGCGCTGGCTCGGGCTGCCACCGCAGGACGGGGAGAAGTTCAAGCTGGAGACGGCGACGCTGAGCGTCCTGGGTTTCGAGCGAGAAGCGCCGACCCTGGTGACGTGGAACGCCTGATCGCTCGTCAGTCGCGGCCCTGCCAGGTCGTGACGCAGGCTTCGTTGCCCTCTGGGTCGGCGAGCACCCAGAAAGCGGGCGCCTCCGCGTCGTAGACGAGCCGGCCGCCCGCGGCGATCGCGGCCGCCATCCGGGCCGGGGCCACGTCGTGCGGCACGGTGACGTCGAGGTGGATGCGGTTACGTTGCGGGCGCGGCGCGTCCATCTGCTGGAACCATATCGGTGGGCTCTGCCGGTCGGGGTCGCTCAACGATCCGTCCTCATCTTGGGCGTACGCCAGCAGCGCCTGCCAGAACGGGCGGACCGCGTCGATGTCCAGCGCGTCGATGGCGTATTCGAGGACTTGGCGTACCCCGGGACGCGTACGCCCGCCGACGGCGGCGGTGATGCGCCGGGCCAGTTCGACGTCGACCTCGGTGACCCACTGCGTGCTTTGTGACTGCACGGCGAGCAGCACCTGATCACGGCGTACGTCGAGCCAGAGGTGCTCGTCGGCGTCCGTCCCCGCCGCGTGGACGACGGTCTGGGCCAGCGCGACCGCCTCGGCCAGCGACGCCGCCGGAATCGACGCTCGCAGCGTACGCAGCTGAAACCGCCAGCCGAGGTCGTGGACGGCGTCGGACGCGGCCTGCCGCGAAAGCATCTCCATGCGCCGCATCCTGCCAGCGGGGTCCGACAACGACTCGATCCTGCCGAGGGGTCCGACAACGACTCGATCCCGCCAGCGGGGTCCGACAACGACTCGATCCTGCGGAGGGGGTCCGACAACGACTCGATCCTGCCGAGGGGGTCCGACAACGACTCGCGAAGTCGATCAGGCCCGGCGGGGATCGATCAGGGCGCCGGGGACATGACACGCCGGTCGATCACGACCGAAAGTTCATGATCGCGCAGAAGGGCGGGCGCGGGAAGGGGGCGCGGGAAGGGGGCGGTGGAGAGAGGGCGGTCACAGGGCGGGATGGGGCCATGGCGCGCGGCGGTTATACGGGCGTGGAGATCGACACGGTCGTCATCGGTGCCGGGCAGGCCGGGCTGTCCAGCGCGTACTTCCTGCGCCATTTCGGCCTCGACTTCGTGGTCCTCGACGCCAATGCCACGCCCGGCGGGGCCTGGCGGCATCGGTCGCCGACGTTGAGCATGGCCGAGGTGCACGGGATCTTCGATCTGCCTGGTTTCCGGTTCGACCCCGCGGATCACCGCGACTCCGAGCCCGCCGCCGACGCGGTAAGCGACTACTTCGCCGCGTACGAGCGCCGGATGGAGCTTCCGGTCGTCCGACCGGTTACGGTGCAGTCCGTTCGCCGGGACGCGGACCGCCTCGTCGTCTCCGACGGAGCCGGCGAGTGGGCGGCCCGTGCGGTGGTCAACGCGACCGGCACGTGGACCCGCCCGCACTGGCCGTACTACCCCGGCGCGGCCGGCTTCCAGGGCCGTCAGCTGCACTACGCCGACTATCGGGGTCCGGAGGAGTTCGCGGGACGCCGGGTCGTCGTGGTCGGCGGCGGCAACTCCGCCGTCCACGCGCTGTCCGATCTGGCCGGAGTCGCGGCGCAGACCATCTGGGTCACTCGCCGCCCGCCGGTCTTCCGCGAGGGCGAGTTCACACCGGACACCGGCCGCGCCGTCGTGGCCGAGGTCGACGCGCGGGTCCGCGCCGGTCTGCCGCCGCAGAGCGTCGTCAGCGTCACCGGGCTCGGTTACACCACAGTGGTACGCGCAGCGCTGGCGAAGGGTGCGCTGCACCGGTTGCCGATGTTCACCCGGATCACCGCGTACGGGGTCGAGTGGGCCGACGGCACGTCGGCGGAGGCGGATGTGATCCTGTGGTGCACCGGATTCCGGGCTGCCCTGGATCACCTCGCGCCGTTGAAGTTGCGTGAGCCGGGCGGCGGCATCCGGATGGACGGTACGCGGGTGCTCGCCGAACCGCGGCTGCACCTGGTCGGCTACGGGCCTTCGGCGAGCACGGTCGGCGCCAATCGAGCCGGCCGGGACGCGGCCCGGCAGATCCGGGATCTCCTGCGTACGCCGGAACCCGCGACCGCCGTCTGACGCTGGCTCGCGAAGTCGATCACGAGGTCCGGGGATGGATCATGGCGCCCGGGACACGACACACCGGTCGATCACGACCGTTAGTTCATGATCGCGCGGAAAGAAACGGGCGGAGAGAACGGCGGGGATGGCTCAGTCGCGGTCGGGGCGGCCGCGCTTGGACCGGCGGTGCAACCCCCGCCAGCGGCCGCCTTGCGCCCGGGCGGCGGCTTCGGCCAGCCGGCCCTCGGCGTACCCGATGGTGGTGGCGGCCTTGGGTGTGGTCTTGCGCCAGCGCGTCACGAGCCAGTTCTCGACGGCGCTGGCGAGGTCTGGCCGGGGCTTCTCGGCCCGCACCTGCCAGCGGGAGTGGACCCACCGCTCGACCGCGTGCGAGAGGTCGGCCTGGGCGAGGCGGCGATGCGTGGCCAGCCAGCGTTCGACCGCCAGGGCGTCCTCGCCGCAGGCGCGCACGAACGAGGCGATGATCTCCTCGCCGGGCAGGTGCCCGCGGGACAACGCGTTCGCGATCGTGGCCCGCGGTAGCCGCTCTCCCAGCGCTGTGGCCTTCTCCTCCAGCTCGCGATAACTGAGCTGCGCCCGCTCCCGCAGGGCACGGAGGGCCGCCACGAACTCGGCCGGCGTGCCGATCTGCGCGACATCCGTCGACATGCGCCGCCCCATACCCACTTTCACGGTCTCAAACGTCATCCGAGCCGTGATCGGACGACTTTCCAAATCGCGCGTAGACCGGATTACCGTACTCGGACATGGCTCGGCGGGCGAAGACCTGCTGGATACTCGACACTCGCTCGGAACGCTTGCGTCCGACGAAGCTGATCGCCCAGTGCACCAAGGTGATCAAGCGGTTCTTGAAGCCGACCAGGTAGATCAGGTGCACGACCAACCACAGGACCCAGCCGACGAATCCGCTGAAGCGCAGGTGCCCGATGCTGGCGACGGCGGAGAACCGGGAGATCGTCGCGAGGCTGCCCTTGTCGCGGTAATGGAAGGGTTTGCCGGGTGACTGACCCTTGACCCGGCGGATGATCTGCTTGGCGGCGTACTTGCCGCTCTGGATCGCGACCTGGGCGACCCCGGGCAGCTTGTCCAGCGACATCATGTCGCCGATGGCGAAGATCTCCGGATGACCGGCCACTGTGCAGTCCGGGTTGACGAGGATGCGCCCGGCCCGGTCGGTCGCGCCGCCGGCCGCCTCGGCCAGCTGCCGCGACAGGGCGGGCGCGGAGACTCCGGCCGCCCAGATCTTGGTCATCGATTCGATGCGGCGGCGGCCTTCGGGCGTCTCGACTTCGATACCCGTCTGGTCGACCCCGACGACCTTGGTGTTGAGCTGCACGTCGACGCCGATCTTCTCGAGCCGCCGCTGGGCGCGGCCGGAGAGGTGGTCGCCGAAGGTCTGCAGCACCGCGCCGATGGCGTCCACCAGGATGATCTTCGATTTCCTCGGGTCGATGTGGCGGAACTCGCCGCGCAGGGTCCGGTGGGCCAGTTCGGCGATCTGCCCGGCCATCTCGACCCCGGTCGGACCGGCGCCGACGACGACGAAGGTCAGCCACCGTTCGATCGCCTGCGGATCGGTCTCGAGCTCGGCCAGCTCGTACGCCCCGAAGATGCGCCCACGCAGCTCCAGCGCGTCGTCGATGCTCTTCATGCCGGGCGCGTATTTGCTGTACTGGTCGTTACCGAAATAGGACTGGGTGGCGCCGGCCGCCACGATGAGGGAGTCGTAGTCGACGGTGTACTCGGTGCCGGGGGCGACCACCTTCACCTGGCGGTGCTCGACGTCCACCTCGGTCACGTGGCCCATGAGCACCCGGGTGTTGCGCTGGCGCCGCAGGACTTCGCGTAGCGGTGGGGCGATCTCACCTTCGGACAGGATGCCGGTGGCGACCTGGTAGAGCAGCGGCTGGAACAGGTGATGCGCGGTTCCGTTGATCAGGGTGACGTCCACGGGCGCGCGACGCAGGGCCTTGGCGGCGAACAGGCCGCCGAATCCCCCGCCGACGACGACCACTTTGTGCCTGTCCATGCCCTTACGCTAGGCCAGATCGGCCTCCGCCGCCTCGAATAAGCCCTGCAGATGGCGTGCGACCCCGTCCGCGTCGTTCGGGCCGACGGTGCCTCCGGCCGCCGCCAGCGCCGCCTCGGTGGCGTTCGCGACCGCGTAGCTCTCGTCCGCGATCGCGAACATCGGCAGGTCGTTGGCGTTGTCCCCGAAACACACCAGCCGGGTCGCCGCGACGTGGTCGCGGATGAAGCGGACGGCGTCCGCCTTGTTGGCCAGCGGGTGGCACAGCTCCAGCCAGGCGTACCCGGGCACGCCCCGGTCCGGGCCGAGATGGGCGTACAGGTCTTCGGGCAGCTCGGCAAGGACCGGATCGATCCGGTCGGGCGTGTCGATCGCGATCACCGTCAGGATCTCCTCCGACAGCGCCTGCTCGAACTCGGTGACCAGCTTGAACCGCTGATCGCCTCGGGCCAGCCGGACCGCGACGAAGTGCTGCTCGCTCGCGTTCTGCCCGCCCAGGTGATGGATGCGGTGGTGACCGTCGGCGTCGATCGTGAAGACCAGCGGCCGCAGTCCGTGCCGGAGCAGGACGTCGACGGCGGTCACGGCGGTCGCGGGCCGGATCAGGTTGCGGGCCAGCTCCGTCCCGCTCACGGGATCGTAGATGAACACGCCGTTGATGAAGGCCATCGGCAGCCGCAGGTCCAGCTCGCTCAGGATCGGCAGCGCCGTGTACGGCGACCGGGCGGTAGCCACGGTGAACTGCAGCCCCTGACCGATCAGCTCATTGATGATCTTCACCGAGGTCGGGCTGACCGCCGATTCGGGGGTCAGCAGGGTGCCGTCCAGGTCCGTCACGTAGAGCGTCGCCACCGCCTGAGCGTAGCGGGACCGGTCACGGGGCCTCCGACGCCGCCGGAGTGGCTGCCGCCGGGGAGGCCGCCGTCGTCGGCCGGGTGGCGGGCTGGGTCGTCGGTGCGCTGGTCGGACTGGGCGGCGCAGCGCTGGTGGGCGGCGCCGACGGGCTCGCCGCCGTCGTCCGGGGAGCCGTGGTGGTCTGCCCGGCGCCCGTGGTCACCCGCGTGACGCTGCTGGCCCGAGCCGGTGCGCTGCCACCCACGCTGGTGTGCGTGTTCGCCGTCGGATACGTCGTCGGGGACGGCGTACCGGGCGGGTCGTCGCCCAACTGGCCGGCCGCGAGCGCCAGCGCCGCCACGGCGACCGCGGCGATGCCACCGGCGGTCAACGCCCAGCCCTTGCGGCTCTTCGGCGGCCCGGCCGGATCGCCGACCGGATCGTAGGCCGCCTCGTACGTCGGCACCGCGGCCCGCGCGGCGACCGTGGCGGTGGCGGCGGGCATGGTCGCCGTCGTGGACAGCCCCGCACCCGGTTTCCGGGCCGCCTGGGCCGCTGCCGCCAGCTCCGCCGCCGTCGCATACCGGGCGGCTGGATCCTTCTCCATCGCCCGCTCGACGACCTGACGCACGGAAGCGGGGATCGTATCGGGCAGCGGGGGCGGCTGGTCGCGTACCTGGCTCAAGGCCACCGACACGGCGTCCGGGCCGCTGAACGGCAGATGCCCGGTCAGGCAGTGGTACGCCACCGCACCGAGCGCGTACACGTCGGCGGCGCCGGTGAGCGGCTTACGGGTGGCCTGCTCCGGCGCCATGTACGCGGCCGTGCCGAGCACGGTGCCGGGCTGGGTCAGCTCCGCCGAGCCGGCCGAGCTGGCCACGCCGAAGTCGACCACCACGACGTCGCCCTCCTCCGTGAGCAGGAGGTTGGCCGGCTTCACGTCGCGATGCACCACACCCGCCCGGTGCGCCGCCTCCAACGCCTCGGCCGCCTGGGCCACGATCCGCATCGTCTCGGCCGGGTCGAGCGCCCGCCCGCCGTCCAGCCGATGGCTCAGCGGCTGCCCGGGAACCAGCTCCATGACGAGGTACGCGATCCGCCCGTCCGGGGTGTCGGCCTCGCCGTAGTCGTAGACGGCCACGATGCCCGGATGGTGCAGGGCGGCGAGCGTACGCGCCTCGGCGGCGAAGCGCTCCCCGAATCCGGGCTGGGCGAGCAGCCGGGGCACGATCACCTTCACGGCGACTTGACGGGCCAGAACCTCGTCGGTCGCGACCCAGACGTCCGACATGCCCCCGGAGGCGAGCTTTCGCACCAGCCGATAGCGGTTTTCGACGGCATCTCCCGCGGTCAGCATTCCAGGCCACTACCCACGCGGCCCGATTTTCACCCCAGCCGGGCCACAACCTCCGCGAGGTGATCGGGGATGGCCGCGTAGAAGGCCGCCCGGTCGGCGGAGTACCGCGGATTGCCGGTCGACCACGCGATCTGCCCCCGGGTCCAGATCAGCGGCGCACGGGCGTACGCCAGGACGGCGGCGCCAGCGGCCGGATCGAGCCCTTCGCAGTGCGTCCGCAGATCCTCGTACGCCACCCGGTACGCGGCCAGCCGCCGCTCGTAGCCTTCGGCGAGCCGGTACGCGCTCTGCTGCGGCGAGCAGCCCTGCTCGTCGGCGACGATGGCGACCAGGTTCACCCGGCTGCCCTGCTCGGCCTCGATGTCGGCGGAGAGCAGGTCGTTGGAGATGATCATCAGTTCGACGCCGATGGTCACCACCCGGTCCAGCAGCGGATCGCCGACCGCCGCCGGTGGCAGTTCACGATTCTCGGCGTACTCCCCGAGGGCCAGGGCCACGTGGGCGCCGAAGAACAGCGGCCGCCACCGCAGATAGTCGCGCAGCCGGGGTACGCCGCCCGCGCGTACCTGGGCCGCCTCCCATTCGCAGCCGTCGAGATGGCGGTGGAACTCCGTCCGGAACCGCCGCTGCCACGACTCCGAGGCGGTCGCGGCGATCCGCTGCCAGGTCTGGTGCAGCGCCCGGCCCAGCGGGCCGCTGCCGGGATCGTCCAACCAGGAGGCGATCGCCGTGCAGAGCCGGGACACCACCGGGGCGGGCTCACGGGGACCGATCCGCTCCAGTTGATCGTCCACGATGGACCATACGCCCATCCACTCCGCGACCCGTGCCAACTCCGGGGCGGTCGCGTCCGGATACATCCCCGCGACGAGCGCCCCGAACCGCGTACGCCGGACGTAGTCCTCGGCGGCGGGTCCGCGCGCCAGTGCGTGGTCACGGAGGAAGGCACGGCATGCCTCGTCCGCGCGGTCGGCGTACGGGCTCAACCGCAGCTCGACCGGAACGTGAAGTTCCGGGACGACGATGGTCACGCCACCATCGTGGTTCCCGGCGCCCTGCAACTTCCAGGATGCAAGTAGCTCATTCAGTTACTCAAGCTGACCGGACGGGCGCCGGATCAGGGCTCAGGCGACCGCGGGCGGGCGCTGCTCGAACGGCGTCGACAGCACGACCGTCGTCCTCGTGATGACGTTCGCCGCCGACCGGATCTCCGCCAGCAGCTTCTCCAGCTCGGCCGGCGACCCCACGCGTACCAGCAGGAGATAGAAGTCCTCGCCCGCCACGGACCAGCAGGAGTCGATCTGGGTGAGATGCGCGAGCCGCTCCGGCGCGTCGTCCGGCTGAGCCGGATCGAACGGGCGGATCGCGACGAGCGCGGTGAGCGGCAGCCCGATCGCCTCGTAGTCGACCTTGGCCGCGTAGCCGGTGATGATGCCGCGCTGCTCGAGCCGGCGCACCCGCTGGTGCACCGCGGAGACCGACAGCCCCACCTTCTCGGCCAGGTCCGTGTAGGACATGCGGCCGTCCGCGGTCAGCGCGGCGACAATGGCCCGGTCAGTCTCCTCCACGGCGGTCACGATAGTGGTACGCCCGGTCACCGCGCCAGCGCCCAGATCACTCACGCGCTCGCCACCCTTCGGGCGCCGACCACTTGGCCACTGTGCCAGCTGATGATCATGCTCATGGCCGCACCAGGACCTTCAGCGCGGTCCGGTCGGACATCGCCGCGTAGCCGCCGGGCACGCCCGCCAGGTCGACGCCGACGTCGAAGACCGGCGACGGGTCCAGGTTTCCGGCAAGCACGTCCGCCAGCAGCTCCGGAATGTACGCCCGAGCCGGGGCGACCCCGCCGCACAACCCGACGTTGTTGTCGAACATGGTGTGGATGTCGACGCCGCCGGAACCCCCGTGCGGAACGCCCACGTAGCCGACGTAGCCGCCCGGCCGGGCGACGCGGATCGCCGTCCGCATCGACTCCTCGGTCCCGACCGCCTCGATGACGGCGTGCGCGCCCCAGCCACCGGTCAGCTCCTGAACCGCCGCGACCGCGTCCGCGCCGCGTTCGGCCACCACGTCGGTCGCGCCGAACTCGCGGGCGATCGCCGTACGCACCTCGTGCCGTCCCAGCGCGATGATGCGCTCAGCGCCGAGCCGCCGTGCGGCCAGTACGCCGCAGAGCCCGACCGCGCCGTCGCCGACGACCGCCACCGTGCCGCCGGGCCTGACCCGGGCGCTCAGCGCAGCGTGATGCCCCGTCGACATGACGTCCGACAGCGCCAGCACCTTGACCAGCTCGTCGTCGCCCAGCCCGGCCGGCAGCGGCACGAGAGTGCCGTCGGCGAACGGGACGCGGACCGCCTCACCCTGACCGCCGTCTGACCCGACCTGGCCCCAGAAGCCACCCTCGGGGCAGCTCGTCTGCAGCCCCGCCCGGCAGAACTCGCACGTCCCGTCGGACCACACGAACGGCGCCACGACCGCCTGCCCGGCCTTCAGCGTCCGTACCGCCGTGCCCGCCGCCTCGACGATCCCGACGAACTCATGCCCGATCCGCTGCCCCGGCTCCCGGCTCGCCACCCCCTGGTACGCCCACAGGTCGCTCCCGCAGATGCAGGCGTGGGTGACCCGGACGATCACGTCGGTCGACTCGACGAGCTCCGGATCGGGGACGTCCTCGATCCGGATGTCCTTCGGGGCGTGGATGACGGCTGCGCGCATACTGCCGATCCTAGGCATGATCATTGCGCCGGCCATGCTGTTTCCGGCGGCGAAATGCCCGATTAAACAGCATGGCTGACGCGATGATCATGCTTCAGGAGGGCGAGCGTCAGCGGGAGAGGTGGCGGGCGATGACCATGCGCTGGATCTGGTTGGTGCCCTCGACGATCTGCAGCACCTTGGCCTCCCGCATGTACCGCTCGACCGGGTGGTCGGCGACGTAGCCC
>JABFYB010000798.1 GCA_013361475.1 Hamadaea sp. | reverse complement strand
CAACCTTGGGCGTTTTAGCGCGTTGATCGGCGGCTGCCGACGATCTTGCCCGGCGCGAGGGGGAGCCGGGGGGCGAGGGCGTCAGCGACGCGGAGCACGCCGCCAGGCTCGGATGCCGAGGATGCCCACGACCGTCCCGATGGCCAGCGAGGCCCCGATGAGCAGGGCGTGCACCCAGAGGAAGCTCGTGGGGGAGCCTTCCCCGACGACACCGGCCGACCAGGCCCGCGAGTCCTTCCAGATGGCCAGCCCGAACCGGGGCCAGATGACCCAGGTCCAGACGCCGACCGCGATCAGGAACGCCGACCAACCACGTGTGATGACCACGAGCAGCGAGTATGCCACCGCCGGCTGGGGACAGACGGCCGGGAATGTCCGACCCTTCCGAAGGCGTTCGTAGCGAGGAGGGAAGGAGCAAAAGTGACCTTGTGGCCGGAGCTGGATCTGGCGGAGCGGTATCGGAAGGCCCAGGTGTTCTTCGACGCGCAGGACTACCGCACGGCGGAGGACCTGCTGGTCGAGGTGGTGACGGCGGAACCGGCGCACCAGGCGTCCCGGCTGCTGCTGGCCCGGACCTACTACCACACCGCTCAGCTGCGCCGGGCCGAGGAGCACCTGCGCGTGATCATCGAGCGGGAGCCGACGGAGGCGTACGCCCATCTGATGCTGGGCCGGACACTGCAGCGGTCCGGTCGGCACGCCGAAGCCGTCCCGCATCTGCGGATGGCCGCGATCATGATGGGCGAGGGCGCCTGAGCTGCCCGATGTTTGACCACTGAGGAGCGAAGGGCAACGCATCGGCATGCCTTTCCTCTTCCGCAAGATGACCAAGCTCGGACCGCTGCGGTTCCACTTCACCCAGCACGGGTTCTCGTCCTGGGGGTTGAAGATCGGCCGCTGGTCCTGGAACTCCAAGACCCGGTCGCACCGAGTCGACCTGCCCGGACCGTTGTCCTGGAAGCAGAAGCGCTCGAACTAGCGAGCTGGGCGCTCGCCGGGTGGGGCGGTGCGTTGCCCTCACCCGGCGAGCTTGGTCCGCGCGGCCCCCGGCCGAGCGCCCGCGGACCTGCCGGGCCCTCGCCTGCCTCATCCGCAGGGCAGGCAAGGGCGGGTGGGACCGCACCCCGCCGCAGCGGCACGGGGAGAAGCCAGTCCCGTACTGCGCGACGCCGGCGGCCAGCCGGATGCGGTGTGCGACCGGCATCCGCGGCCGGGGACGGACTCGCCGATCCGTCGACCCGGGCCGAGGGCTCCACCAGGTGCTGGGCAGCCCAGCGGAGTCCACCGTTGACGCAGGTTAGCGACGGGAACGTTGCAGGAAGGTTGCACCGTTCGGAGCGAGCCCGTACTCGGCGCGAAGACGGCGTACCTGGGTCTTGGCGAGCGCCTGCTGCGCCAGGTCAGCGCGCCGGGAAGCGGCCAGCCGTTCCCAGATCTCCAGATCGTCGGCGCCGTGTTTGGTCGCCCAGGCCTCCAGGATCGCGGGGTCGTCACTGGACAGCACCGCACACCGGACCCGGGCGTCGAGCAGGTCGCGGAGTTCGGCGACGCCGCGCGCCTCCGAAGTGGGCAGCAGCGGTCCGGCGTACGCGGCCACGGCGGCGGCCGCCTCACCTCGGCCCAACGCGTCCCGCACGTCGGCGTAGTCGGCGTCCAGGTCTTCGGCGAGGCGATAGGGCCGCGACTGGACGAGGTCGCCGACGGCCCGCCGGAGCCGGTTGATCTCCACGCGGACCGTGGTCAGGTTGGCGAAGTCCTCGTAAAGCGCGTCGGCCAGCTGATCGCCGGTCATCCCCTCCGGGTTCTCCCGCAGCAGGAC
The DNA here is from genome assembly GCA_013361475.1 of Hamadaea sp. GTDB lineage: Bacteria > Actinomycetota > Actinomycetes > Mycobacteriales > Micromonosporaceae > Hamadaea. The sequence continues at coordinate 11,282 of JABFYB010000798.1, read as the reverse complement.
GAGGATCTCGGTGTGCCGGCGGCTGAGGCGTACGCGTCGCCCGTTGACGAGCAGGAGGCCCTCGGACCGGTTCAGCGCCGACAGCCGGGCGGTCGTGCGTTGGTCAGGCAGCCACAGGCCGTTCTCCGGGCCGCGCCGCCAGGACAGCTCGGCCTCGGCCGCCCGGGCCGCCGCCTTCACGAGGGCCAGGCTGTGCGGATGGGAGACGACGTCGCCGCCGGTGACGTCGATGATGCCGAGGATGTCGCCGGTGGCCGGATCGTGGATCGGGGCGGCCGCGCAGGTCCACGGATGCACCGGCACGCTGTAGTGCTCGGTCGCGAAGATCTGCACCGCCTCGTCCAGCGCCAAGGCCGTGCCGGGCGCGTTCGTCCCGGCGAACCGCTCGTCCCAGATCGCGCCCTCGACGAAGTGGATGCGTTCGCCGGTGTCGCGGACGGTCTTGTGCCCGTCCACCCAGAGCAGCCGGCCCTGGGCGTCGGAGATGGACATCAGGTGACGGTCGGCCTCGGCGACCCGGCCGACGAGTTCGCGTAGCACCGGCAGCACCGAGGCCAGCAGATGATCTTCCCGGTACGCGGCCAGGTCGTCGTCGGCCAGCACGATCGGCGGCGGGCGGTCGGGATCGACCTGTGCCCGCTGCGATCGTTGCCAGGACTGGGCGACGACGGGCCGCACGTCGAGCTGGTCCGGGGTGGCTCCGGACAGAAACGCCTCGTGCGCGCGGGCTATCTCGCCCGCCCGTTCCTTGTGCTCGGTCCCCGGCTCCGCCAGGTACGGACTGTGCATTTCACCGCCACAGAGAGCTGATGGAACTGAGACTGACACCGCAGTTCCACTCGTGCAACATCCAACCTCGACATGGCCGACTGGGTGACGCCTCGACCGGGCGACCGATGGAGGATATATTTGCACTCCCAATGCATCTAGTGAGCGGGAGTCGCGATGGGTTCACCCCCGACGACAGCGGACGAGGCGCGTGCGCTGGTCAAAGCCTTCCTCGCTCGGGGGGACCTGCCCACCGAGCGGACGGCGTTCCTGCGCGCCCGGTTCGACGCCGGTCTCGCCTGGCTGCACTACCCGGCGGGGCTGGGCGGACTCGGGGCGTCCCGGGCGTTGCAGCCGGTCGCGGACGAGGCGTTCGCCGCCGCCGGCACGCCGGGCAACGAGCCCCGCCGGATCGCCGTCGGCCTCGGCATGGCCGCCCCGACGCTGCTCAAGCACGGCACCGACGAGCAACGGCGGCGGTACCTTCGGCCGCTCTGGACGGGGGAGGAGGTCTGGTGCCAACTTTTCAGCGAACCCGGTGCGGGATCCGACCTCGCCGGGCTCGCCTGCGCCGCGCGTAAGGACTCCGGCGACTGGGTGATCACCGGGCAGAAGGTGTGGACCTCCCAGGCCCACTACGCGCGCTGGGGCATCCTGCTCGCGCGGACCGATCCCGGCGTGCCGAAACATCAGGGGCTCACCTTCTTCATCTGCGACATGCGGGCGCCCGGGGTGACCGTCCGGCCGCTGCGCCAGCTCACCGGGGAGGCCGAGTTCAACGAGGTGTTCCTCGACGGCGTACGGCTTCCCGACACGGCGAGGCTCGGCGAGGTCGGCGACGGCTGGGTCGTCGCGCGTACCACTCTGATGAACGAGCGGGTGAGCATCGGCGGCGACGCGCTGCCCCGCGAGGGCGGTGCGATCGGCACCCTCGCGCGGACCTGGCGGGACCGGCCGGACCTGCGGCGCGCGGGCCTGCACGACGGCATCCTGCGTGCCTGGGTCCGCGCGGAGGCCGTGCGGCTGACCGGACTGCGCCTGCGGCAGCAGCTCGCGGCGGGCGAGCCGGGGCCGGAGGGCTCGGCGGTCAAGCTCGCCTTCGCGAGCCTGCTGCAGGAGACCACGGGTCTGGAGCTGGAGTTGCTCGCGGAGGGCGCGCTGCGCCACGACGAGTGGCGGATGGATCGCGGACCGCAGCCGGAGTTCCCCTTACGCACGGCCACCCATCGGTATCTGCGTGCTCGCGGCTCGTCGATCGAGGGCGGCACCTCGGAGATCCTTCGCACGATCATCGGCGAGCGCGTGCTCGGGCTGCCCGCCGAACCCCGCGCCGACCTCGCCGTCGCCTGGCGGGAGCTGCCCCGATGACCGGCCTGCTGTACTCCGAAGTGGAAAGTGACCTGCGCGGCGAGCTGCGGGCGATGCTGCGGCAGCACTGCGATCCGGCGGCGCGCGTCGACCGCGACGAGCCGGTGGACGTCGATCTCTGGCGGCGGCTCGCCGGAGACATGGGCCTGGCCGGGCTCCTCGTCCCGGAGGAGCTGGGCGGCGCGGGCGCGGGTCCGCGCGAGGCCGCCGTGGTCCTCGAGGAACTGGGCCGGGCGGTCGCCCCCGTGCCCTATCTGGGCTGCGCCGTGGTTGCGGGCACGGCGCTGCTCTCCTGCGGCGAGCCGGACCTCCTCGCCGGTCTCGCCGCGGGGGAGCGCCCCGTCGCGCTCGCGGTGCCGTTCGCGACCGCGCCCGCCGACGCCTGGTCGCCCAGGGTCTCCGCAGCGGGGGACCGGCTCACCGGCTCGGTCCCGGCCGTGGCCGACGCGATCACCGCGGAGGTCCTGCTGGTCCCGGCGGGTCGGGGTCTGTTCGCCGTCGACAGCGCAGGGGTACGCCGAGAGCAGCGCACGTCGCTCGACGAGACCCGCCGGCTGTGTGACCTGAGTTTCGACGGCGCCCCGGGACGGCTGGTGGCCGAAGGCGCCGACGCCGAGGCGGCGGTCCGGGCCGCGGTGCTCGCCGGGGCGGCCCTGCTGGCCAGTGAACAGGTCGGCGTGGCGGAGTGGTGCCTGGACACCACGGTCGAGTACGCCCGCGGCCGCTACCAGTTCGGCCGCCCGATCGGTTCCTTCCAGGCGGTCAAGCACCGGCTGGCCGACGTGTGGGTCGCGGTGACGCAGGCGCGGGCGGTCGCCCGGTACGCCGCGTCGGCCCTGGCGGAACAGTCGGATGTGGAGGTTGCCGCCGCGCTGGCTCAGGCGCACTGCTCGGGAGTCGCGGTCGAGGCGGCGGAGGCGTGCGTACAGCTGCACGGCGGGATCGGCATGACCTGGGAACACCCGGCCCACCTCTACCTCAAGCGCGCCCGGTCGGCGGCGGTGGCGTACGGGCCGGCCGACGTGCACCGGGCACGCCTGGCCGAGCTGGTCGATCTCCCACCCGCCTGACCGCCTCCGGAGCCTATTGACGTGGCGGCCGAGAAACGTACACTCCGAGTGTAAATACTTGCCGGTAACCCGGTAACCCGGTGACCCCGTGAAGGGACGGTGACGATGGACGAGGACCCGCGTGGCCTCACGCTCGACGGCGTCACCGTCCAGTTCGGCGGGCTGACCGCACTGGAGGACGTCCGGCTGACCGTGCCGCCGGGCAAGGTCGTCGGCGTGATCGGGCCGAACGGGGCGGGCAAGACCACGTTGTTCAACGTGATCTGCGGCTTCGTCCGGCCCACTCGGGGTGACCTGCGGTTCGGCGGGCGTACGCTGCGGCCGCGTCCGCATCGGCTGGCCGCGCTGGGCATCGGGCGCACGCTGCAGGGGGTCGGCCTGTTCGCCGGGCTGTCCGTCGTGGAGAACGTGATGGCAGGCGCGACGCATACCGCCCGCTCGGGTCTCGCCAGCGCGCTGCTGGGCCTGCCGCGCAGCGACCGGGACGAACGGCGGCTGCGCGACGAGGCCATGGAGCTGCTGACGCAGTTCGGCATCGCCGAGCACGCCGGGGCGGAGCCGGCCGCCCTGCCCTACCCCGTCCGCAAGAAGGTCGCGCTCGCGCGGGCGCTCGCGGCCCACCCCCGTCTGCTGCTGCTCGACGAGCCGGCCGGCGGCCTCGGCGCGGAGGACATCGCCGAACTGGCCGACCTGGTGGTGACCCTGCCCGGCCGGGACGGCGGCGGCCGCTCGGTGATGCTCGTCGAGCACCACATGGACTTCGTGATGTCGGTGTGCGACGAGGTCGCCGTCCTCGACTTCGGCCGGCTCATCGCCGTTGGCCCGCCCGAGACGGTCCGCGACGACCCGGCGGTGGCGGAGGCGTACCTGGGCCCGACCTTGGAAGGCAGGACGGCATGACGTTGCTGCAGGTGGAGGGTCTCGTCGTCGGCTACGGCGCCGCGCCGGTGCTCCACGGGGTCGACCTGGCCGTCCCGGCCGCCACGATCGTGACGGTGCTCGGCGCGAACGGCGCGGGGAAGACGACTCTGCTGCGGACGCTGTCGGGACTGCTGCGCCCGGCCGGCGGCGAGATCCGGTTCGACGGCCGTTCGTTGACCGGGGTGCCCGTGGAACGGGTGGTACGCCTCGGGCTGGCGCACGTGCCGGAGGGCCGCGGAGTCGTGGCCGAGCTGACCGTCGAGGAGAATCTGCGGCTCGGCGGGGTCTGGCGGGCCGACCGCCGTGACGCACGGGTGGCCCAGGACGAGGTCTACGAGTTGTTCCCGGCGTTGGCGGCCCGCCGCAAGCACGCCGGTCACCAGTTGTCCGGCGGCGAACGGCAGATGCTGGCCCTCGGCCGGGCCCTGGTCGCCCGGCCCCGGCTGCTGCTGCTCGACGAGCCGTCGCTCGGCCTGGCGCCCCGCATCACCGCCCAGATCATGGCGCTGCTCCGGCGGCTGTGCGACGAGACCGGGCTGGCCGTGCTCCTCGTCGAGCAGAACGTGCGCAGCGCGTTGTCCGTCGCCGACCAGGGCGTCGTCTTGTCCCTCGGCCGGGTCGTCGCCGCGGCCGACGCCGCTCAGCTGCGCGACGACGCCGGGCTGCGGCACGCGTACTTGGGGTTCTGACATGGATCGTTTTCTGTTCCTGACCGTCGACGGCCTCGCCAAGGGCGCGGTCTACGCGGCGTTCGCGCTGGCGGTGGTGCTGATCTGGCGAGCCGCCCGGATCGTCAACTTCGCCCAGGGCGCGATGGCCGTCGCCACCGTCTACGCCGCGTACAGCGTGACGCAGGCGACCGGGTCCTACTGGCTGGGCTTCGCCGCCGCGCTTGCCGCCGGACTGGTCCTCGGGGCGGGGATCGAGCGGGTGGTGATGCGGTTCGTCCCGCATACCTCCCCGCTGAACTCGGTGATCGTCGCGCTCGGGTTGGTCCTGCTGCTGCAGGCGATCCTTGGAGCGATCTACGGCAACGAGTTCCGGCCGGTCGAGACCCCGTTCAGCCGGACCGGGATCACCGTCGGCGGAGTCGCCCTGCTCTCGCGGTACGACCTGTTCGTCCTCGGCGCGGTGCTGGCCCTCGTCGTGCTCCTGGCGCTGCTGTTCACCCGGACCTCGACGGGCCTGCGGATGCGCTCGGCCGCGTTCGCGCCGGAGGTGTCGCGCCTGCTCGGCGTCAACGTCGCCGGGCTGCTCACCTTCGGCTGGGCGCTGGCCGCCGCCGTCGGCGCGCTCGCCGGGATGCTCGTCATCCCGACCGAACTGGGTCTGCACCCGAACACCATGGACCTCGTCTTCGTCTCGTCGTTCACGGCCGCGGTCGTGGGCGGCCTGGACAGCCCGATCGGCGCGGTCGTCGGCGGCCTTTCCGTCGGGCTCGTCCTCTCCTACGCCGCCGGCTACCTGGGCAGCGACGTCACTCCGCTCGCGACGCTCGCGCTGCTGCTGGCCGTGCTCCTGATCCGTCCCGGCGGCCTGTTCGCCGGCGTCCGAACGAGGGCCGTATGAGCACCCTGGTCCGTCATCTGATGTGGACGGCGATCGCGGCGGCCGCCCTACTGGCGGTCACCTACGCGTTGCCGCCGTTCCGGAACTACCAGCTCGCCACGGCGGCGGCGTACCTGTGCGCCACCGCCGGGCTGACCGTCCTGGTCGGACTCAGTGGACAGTTGTCGCTGGGGCACGGTGCGGTGATGGCCGTCGGGGCGTACGCCGTCGCGCTGAGCCAGAACCGGTTCGCCGACGCCGGGATCACCGGCAACGGCGTCCTGGTGCTGTCGTTGGCGCTGGGCGTGCTGGCGTCCCTCGTCGGCGGCCTGATCGTGGGGCTGGCCGCCGCCCGGCTGCGCGGGCCTTACCTCGCGGGCGTGACCCTGGCCGTCGCCGTCGCGCTGCCCGCCGTGAGCACCGTCTGGGCCGGGGTCTTCCACAGCGATCAGGGCCTGAGCGTCTATCTCGAACCGCCGCCCGCCGGACTCGGCTACGACTTCCCGCTCGAACGCTGGCAGGCCTGGCTGGCGCTGGCCGGCGCGCTGCTGGTCATGCTGCTCCTGGCGAACCTGGTCCGCAGCCGGTTCGGCCGGTCGCTGCGGGCGGTCCGCGACGACGAGGTGGCCGCCCGGCTGGCCGGGATCGACGTCGCGCGTACGCAGGTCCTCGCCTTCGTGGTGAGCGCGGGCTGCGCCGGTCTCGGCGGCGGGCTGATGGCGGTCCTCACCCAGAGCGTGTCGCCCGGGGCGTACTCGCTGACCTTGTCGCTGTTCCTGCTCATGGCGGTGGTGGTCGGCGGCCTCGGCCGGTTGGCCGGTGCGGTCTGGGGCGCGCTGCTGCTCGTCGTGCTGCCCGATCTGACCCACACGATCGTCGAGAGCCTCACCCTGAGCCCGGCCGCCGCGCAGCGGCTGGAGGGCAACCTTCCGCTGGCCGTGTTCGGCCTGACCTTGATCGTCGTCATGATCGCCGCGCCCGGCGGGATTCAGGGCGTCGTACGCCGGCTGGTGCCGTAAGCCGTCCCTCGAAAGTCCCCTTCGAAGATGAAAGGTCGGTGCCTCATGCATCGCATAGCACAGCGCGGTCTCGCTCTCGCCGCATGCGTCACGCTGTTCGCCGCCACGGTCGCCTGCAGCTCCGACGACAACGGCGGTGGGGGCAAGGCGGCCGTTCCCGGTGTGACCGACACCGAGATCGTCATCGGTACGCACATGCCGCTGACCGGACCGGCGTCGGCGGGCTATTCGAAGATCGCGCCGGCGAGCAAGGCGTACTTCGACTTCGTCAACGCCAACGGCGGGGTGAACGGCCGGAAGATCACCTACAAGGTGATGGACGACGGCTACAACCCGGCCAACACCCAGCAGGTCGTGCGGCAGCTCGTGCTGCAGGACAAGGTGTTCGCCGTCCTCAACGGGCTCGGTACGCCGACCCACTCGGGTGTGCTCGACTTCCTCAAGACCAACCGGGTGCCGGACCTGTTCGTGGCGTCCGGCAGCCGTAGCTGGGACCAGCCGGACAAGTATCCGGGCACGTTCGGCTTCAACCCGGACTACACCGTCGAGGGCAAGATCCTCGCGAACTACGTGAAGACCAACTTCGCCGGGCAGAAGACCTGCTTCCTCGGCCAGAGCGACGACTTCGGGACCGACAGCCTGGCCGGCGTCGAGAAGGTGCTCGGCAAGGACGGCGTCACCGCCAAGCAGACCTACGTCGTCACCAACACGAACGTCGCCCCGCAGATCGGCGCGTTCAAGACGGCGGGCTGCCAGGTGATCATCCTCGCGACCGTGCCGGGCTTCACCGCGCTCGCCCTCGGCACCGCCGCCCGGCTGTCCTACAAGCCGCAGTTCGTCGTCTCCAACGTCGGCGGCGACCTGCCGACCCTGGCCAAGCTGCTCGGCGACGCCAAGGGCCTGACCGAGGGACTGCTCGGGGCGAACTACCTGCCGCTGATGTTCGACGCGAACGACCCGTGGATCCAGCTCTTCCAGAAGGTCAACAAGGACTACAACGGCGGGGCCGAGTTCGACGGCAACGTCATCTACGGCATGTCCGTGGCGTACCTGTTCGTGCAGGTGCTCCTGGCCGCCGGCAAGGACCTCACCCGGGACGGGCTGATCGCCGCCGTCGAGAAGGGCGGCTACCAGGGCCCCGGCCTCGCCCCGCTCCGGTACGCCAAGGGCGACCACTCCGGCTACGGCGGTGAGCGCATGGTGAAGGTGTCCGGCGGAGTGCAGCAGTTCTTCGGCCCCACCTATGAGACCGACGAGGCCGACGGCCCGGTCAAGGAGTACGCCGGCACCCCGGCGACCCCGCCCGCCAACGGTGTCCCGACCGTCTGACGGGTATGCACGCCGAGACCCGGGCAGTGCCCCGGGTCTCGGCGCCGCCCGATCTAGACTGCACGGATGACCGGCGTGGGGACCACCACCGGCCGGGTCGACGGCCGGACGCTGCGGGCCGAGCGGACCCGGGCCGCCATCGTGGACGCGCACATGGCCTTGATCGGCGAGGGCGACCTGCGCCCGACCGGGGAACGCATCGCCGAACGGGCGGGGATCTCGCTGCGGGCGCTGTGGACCAACTTCAAGGACATGGAGGCGTTGTTCGCCGCCTCCGGGGAGAAGCTCGCCGAACTGCAGGCGGCCGCGCATCGCCCCATCGACGCCGGGCTGCCGCTGCCGCGGCGCATCGACCTCTACTGCGAACAACGGGCGCGGATGCTGGAGATGCTCGCCCCGTGCGCCCGGGCGGCCGCGTTACGGGAGCCGTTCTCCGCTCAGCTGAAGCAGAACCGGGTCAAGGCCATCGCGGTGGTCCAGGCCGAGATCGAGGAGGTCTTCACGACCGAGCTGGCCCTGGCCGGGTCCGGCGCTGGACAGCTCCTCCAGGCCCTGGTCGTGGCGAGCACCTGGGCCTCCTGGTCGATGCTGCGCGACGAGCTGGGCCTCGGTCTCAGCGCCGCCCGGGGCGTCCTGACCCGGACGGTGTCGGCCCTGCTCGCCGCGGCGATCACCAGCAGCCTCCGCTAGCCCACCCCGGGTCAGAAGAGGACGACCGAGCGGGCGCCCTCGCCGCGGCCCAGGCGGTCGAGCGCGGCGGGAACCTCGTCGAGGCCGATCCGGTGACTGATGAGCGGGGTGAGGTCGAGCGCCCCGGACAGCACCGCCTCGGCCAGGCCGGGCAGATCCCGATCGGGATCGGCCGAGCCGTAGACCGAAGACCGCAGGGTCCGGGCCGAGTGAAAGATGTCCAATGCGGACAGACCCACGACGTCGTCCCGCTTGCCGATCCCGACCACGGTCACCCGGCCGCCCCGGCGAGTGCTCTTCCAAGCCGCCGTGATGCTGGCGGACCGGCCGACGCACTCGAAGGCGTGGTCGGCGCCCCGGCCGCCGGTGCGTACGCGGACCGCTTTGATCAGGGCGTCGTCGCTCAGCAGGAAATCGGTGGCCCCGGCCGCCAAGGCGAGCGCCCGTTTGCCCTCGGTCAGGTCGACGGCGATCACCGGATCGGCGCCCGCCGCCCGCGCGGCGAGGACGACGGACAACCCGACGCCGCCCAGCCCCAGCACCACCACCGAATCGCCGGTACGCACCCCGGCCGTGTTCTGGACCGCGCCGACGCCCGTCAGCGCGGCGCAGCCCAGCAACGCCGCCTGCTCCGCCGGCACTCCTGCCGGAATCCCGATCAGCGCCTCTTCGCGTACCACCACCTGCTCGGCGAGGGACCCCAGACCGAGCGTGAGGTTGAGCGGCGTGCCGTCGCCACCGAGGCCGCCCGGGAAGGACGGGATGCCGGAGGTCTCGCAGATCCACGGCTCGCCGTGGGTGCAGTACCAGCAGGTGCGGCAGGCGGGGGACCAGTTGAGCACGACGTGATCGCCGGGCCGGGCGCGGGTGACCCCGGGGCCGACCTCCTCGACCACCCCGGCCGCCTCGTGCCCGAGCACCAGCGGGAAGGTCGGCGAGAGCGTGCCGTTGATCATCGAGAGGTCGGTGTGGCAGACGCCGGCCGCGGAGACGCGGACCCGGGCCAGCCCGGGGCCGACCTCGGGGAGGGTGATCTCCTCCAGCCCGACCTGCTCGCGGAAGACGACGGCCCGGGTCATCGCTGCACCGCCTTGACCTGCTGGAACTCCTCCAGCCCGAAGACGCCCAGTTCGCGTCCGAGCCCCGATTGCTTGTAGCCGCCGAACGGGGCCAGCGGGTTGAACGCGCCGCCGTTGACGTCGACCGCGCCCGTCCGCAGCCGCTTCGCGACCGCCAGCGCCCGATCCGGATCACCGGACCACACCGCGCCGGCCAGGCCGTAGCGCGAGTCGTTGGCGATCGCGACCGCCTCGTCGTCGTCGCCGAACGGGATCACGGCGAGCACCGGGCCGAAGATCTCCTCCTGCGCCACCGTCGACTTCGGATCGACGTCGGCCAGCACCGTCGGCGCGACGAAGTACCCCCGATCGGGAACGTCGTCCGGGGTCAGCAGCGTCGCCCCCTCGGCTCGGCCCTGCCGGACGAAGCCGTGGACCCGGTCCCGTTGCGTGGCGCTGGCCAGCGGGCCGAGCCGGGTCGTCTCGTCGAACGGATCGCCCATGGCGTACGCCTTCGCCGCCTGCACGGCCAGCTCACAGGCCTGCTCGTACTGAGTGGCCGGGACGAGCATCCGGGTCCACGCCGTGCAGGTCTGACCGGCGTTGAGGAAAGCGTTGCCCACGCCGGTCTTGACCGCCCGGGCGAGGTCGGCGTCGTCAAGGATCACGTTGGCGGACTTGCCGCCCAGTTCCAGGGAGACCTTGGCGATCCGGTCGGCCGCGAGGTGACTGATCCGGCGGCCGGTCGCGGTCGAGCCGGTGAACGACACCATGTCCACATCGGAGTGACCGGCGATCGCCTGGCCCACCTCCGGCCCGGTGCCCGGGACGAGGTTCACCACGCCGGGCGGCAACCCGGCCTCGTGCACGGCGTCGAACAGCAGGTACGCCACCAGCGGCGTCAGCTCACTGGGCTTGAGCACGACGGTGCACCCGGCGGCGAGGGCGGCCGCCACCTTGGCCATGACCTGGTGCAGCGGATAGTTCCACGGCGTGATCGCACCGACGACGCCGATCGGTTCGCGCAGGATGAGGGAGTTGCCGATCTCTCCCTCCTGGGCCGCCTCCGCCGCGAGACGGATGTAGCCGTCGAGGACGGTCAGCGGCAGGCCGGTCTGCACTCGGTGGGACACCTTGATCGGCGTACCCAGCTCGCCGGTGACCGTCGTGGCGATCTGGTCGCTTCGGTTCGCCAGGCTCTGGTGCAGGCGGCTCAAGTGCTCGGCTCGTACGCTCGGCGCCAGCGCGGCCCACGGCTCGAACGCGCTTTTCGCCGCCGCCACCGCTTCGTCCACGTCGGCCGGCGTACCGGCGGGGACGTGCGCCACGACCTGCTCGGTGAAGGGGTCCTCGACGGCGATGGTCCCGCCGCCCCGAGCGGGTCGCCACTGCCCGCCGATGTACAGCTCACCGCGATCGGCCGGAGTGAAGTCCGCGCGCGCCATGTCGTCCCTCTTAACTATCAGTGGAAGTTTTACCGTAGCGGCGCGGTTTCCGTGCGGCAACCCCCG
>JABFYB010000157.1 GCA_013361475.1 Hamadaea sp. | reverse complement strand
CGGGCAGGCACGGCACCTCGCCCAGGTCCAGCGACCGGAACAGCGGCGTCAGCCACGCCCTGGTCATCGCGTTGAGCACGACCCGGATCTTCAGCACGTGCTGGTCGCGGTCCCAGGAGTCGATCAGCACGTCGGCGAGGTCGGCCGCGCCCTTGACCGCCCGGGCCGTGGACTCGCTGTTGGCCCGTACGGTCAGCACCAGCTCGGCCAGCGTGCTCGCGGCCTGCGGCAACCGCTCGGAGTACGCCTCGATGATCAGGTCGCCGCGCCGGACGAAGCCCGCCATGCCGGAGACGAACCCGCGCAGCCGCCGCCGTTCCTCGGCCAGGATCGCGCTCGCCTCGGCGAAGGAGTCGATCGCGCCGGTCACCTGGCGTTCGCGGTCGTTCAGGCTGGTGGCCAGCCGGTTCAGGCCCTTGGCCAGGTCGACGAGCTGCTGGTCCTGCCTGGCCAGGGTGTCGGTGAGATCGGCGGTGTCGGCGATCGCGTTGTTGATCGACTTGCCGCGCCCGCGTACGCCGTCGGCCAGGTTCCCCGCGACGTGGCCCAGCTTCTCGTCGTCGAGCGCGTCGGTGAGCCTGGTGAACGCGGCCAGCGCGTCGTCGATCTCCACCGGCAGGTCGGTGCGCTCCAGCGGGATGACGGCCCCCGGCGCGATCCTGCGGTCGCCGGGTTTCCACGGCGGGTAGAGGACGACGTTCCGCTCGCCGAGGGTGTTCTGCGGCGCGATCACCGCCTTGACGCCCTCGGGCAGCGGCACCTCGCGGTCGACCAGCAGCTCGACCCGCACCCTGTCCCCGGTGATCCGAATGTTCTCGACGTATCCGGCGTCGAGGCCCATGACCTTGACCCGCGCCTCCTCGTACAGCGAGGGGGCCCGGTGGAAGATCGCCACCAGCCGGTACGGCCGCTCGCCCAGCACCGCGCAGCCGCCGCCCGCCGCCAGCAGCGCCCCGGCCACCAGGACCGCGAGGAGCCGGCTCATCGGTCCTTCCTCCTGTCCTTGGCGATCGCGGCCAGCACCTCGGGATCGATCGGGCCGAGGCCGGTCGCGACGGCCTCCAGCCAGGGGCCCTGGCCGCCCATCGTGGACAGCCCGGAGAACGTCGGCCCGGCCCACGCCAGCAGCGAGTTGAGCTGCTTACCGCTGCCGCCGAGGCGGGTGGTGACGGCCGCGGTGTCGTCGAGGACCTGGATCAGCGTCCTCTCGTGCTCGTCGATCAGGCGGGTGGTGCTCCGTACGAGGTCGCTGCCGTCGCCGAGGAGCGTGCGCAGCTCCTTCCTGCGGGCGCGCAGCTCGGTCAGCATGATCTCGATGGCGTCGATGAGCCGGCCGAGCTGCCTGTCCTTCTTCTCCAGCACGTTCATGATCTTGGTGCCGTTGTCGAGGAGGCGCTGGAGCTGCGGCTCGCTCCTGCTGATGGTGTCCGAGAGGTCGCCGATGTTCCTCAGCAGGCGGCCGACCCGGCCGCGCCTGGACGTGTCGATCTTGCCTAGCTCGGTGAGCAGGTCGTCCACGGCGTCGGTGTCCAGGCGCCGGACCAGCCGGGTGGCGTCCTTGACGGCGTCGTTGATCAGCGTGGGCACGCCGGTCCTGTCCAGCGGGACACGTCTCTGGCTCTCCGGGAGCTGGTCGAGGTAGGGGGGTGAGACCGGGCCGGTGAGCTTGACGTACCGGCCGCCGAGCAGGTTGGACAGGGCGACGTCGGCGCGGGTGGCCCGGCCGAGTCGTACGCCGTCGTCGACCTTCCAGGTCACCACCACCACGCCCCGCGCGTAGTCGGCGCGTACCTCGGTGACCTTGCCGACGCGCACCCCTGCCACCCGTACGTCGTTGCCCGTACGCAGCCCGCCCGAGTCCGCGAACACGCCCGACATGAGGTAGCCGCCCTCCAGCAGCCCGAGGTTCCCCACCAGGAACGTCGCCACCAGCATCACGCCGAGCACGGCCACCGACACCAGGCCGACGGCGACCCTGTTCCTGTCCCGGAACGACTTGACCGCCATCACCGGCCCACCATCAGCTTCCGCAGGTCCTTCTCGCTCTGCACGCGCAGGTTGCGCAGCGGCGGCGGCGCCCGCATCGGGTACGGGCACGGCGAAGCGCCCAGCGCCAGGCAGGGGACGGCCGTGATGAAGTAGTGCCCGCGATCGACCGTCGAGTACGCCCGCGCGAACAGCGGCTGGAACGTGCTGACCGTCCTGTCGATCTCGGCCACGTGCCGCCTGATGCCGCCGGTCAGCCCGGACAGGTTGTCCACCAGCCGGCCCAGCTCACCGGCGTTCCTGCCGATCACCTCGTTCGAGGTGTGGAACGTGGCCGACAGCTCCACGACCGCGTCGTCGACCAGCTTCCTGTTGTCCGCGAACGCCTCCGACAGCGTCACCAGGTCGTCCACGAGCCGCTCGATCTGCCTGTCGCGCCGGGCCACGACGCCGGTGACGGTCGCGTAGTCCTTCAGCAGCCCCTCGATGGTCTTCCTGCGCCCGGCGACCGTGCCGGTGATGGCGTCTACGTTGTCGAGCAGCCTCGGGATGTTCCTGTCGTTGCCCTTGAGTGACTTCGCGGCGGCGGTGAGGAGCCGGTTGATCTGCTCGGGGTCGAGGCTGCGGGTCAGCGGCCCGAGGTCGCTCACCAGCTCGCCGATGTCCACCACCGACGACGTACGGGCGATGCGCGACCCCGGCGGCAGCCGGCCCGGGGCGGTGCCGGGCAGCAGGTAGACCACACGCTGGCCGAGCGCGTTGCGCCACCGTACGGCGGCCTCGGTGTCGGCCGGCACCCTGACCGCGTCCTGGACCTCCATCGTCACCTCGGCCCGGCCGTTCACGACCCTGATCGACGCCACCTGGCCGACCGGCGCCCCGGCGATCTTGACCTGGTCGCCCTCGTTCAGCCCCGACACGTCGTCGAACGTCGCCACCAGCCGGTAGCCGCCGCCGGTGCTCACCCGGGCGATCTGCACGCCGATCAGCACGATCAGCGACACGGTCAGGCCCACGAACAGCGCGAACTTCACGAACGTCCACCTGCGCGCGACCCGCGTCCGGGAGACCGCCACGTCAGCGCCTCCCGTCCGTGGGCCCGCAGGCGCCGACGA
>JABFYB010000319.1 GCA_013361475.1 Hamadaea sp. | reverse complement strand
GAAGTTGAGTCGACTAGACTCAACCCACGATGGACACTCAACGCCTCACCACCAAATCCCGGGAGGTCATCGCTGGTGCGGTGGCCATCGCCGGACAGCGCGGCCACGCCGTCGTCGAAGCGTGGCACCTGCTGCTCGCTCTGCTCGACACCGGCGGCTCGACCGCCGCGGGGCTCCTGCGCGCGGTGGGCGCGAACCCCGCCGACGTACGCCGAGCCGCCGCCCGCGCGGTCGAGCAGATGCCGACGGCTCGGGGCTCCAGCGTCGCCGAGCCGACGCTGTCCCGAGAATTCCTGAACTCCCTCAACGCCGCCGAGCAGATCGCCCGGCCCCTCGGCGACGAATACGTCTCGACCGAGCACCTGCTGGCCGGGCTCGCCCAGGTGGGCGGGGCCGTCGGCGACCTGCTCAAGCAGCACGGCGCGACGGAGCAGCAGCTGGTCGCCGCGTTCCCGACGATCCGCGGCGGCGAACGGCGCGTCACCAGTCCGGACCCCGAGCAGCAGTACCAGGCGCTCGAGAAGTACGGCATGGATCTGACCGCCCGCGCCCGGGAGGGCAAGGTCGACCCGGTCATCGGGCGCGACGCCGAAATCCGGCGGGTCATCCAGGTGCTCTCTCGGCGTACCAAGAACAATCCGGTGCTCATCGGCGAGCCCGGAGTCGGCAAGACCGCCATCGTCGAGGGCCTCGCCCAGCGCATCGTCGCCGGTGACGTCCCGGAATCGTTGCGCGACAAGCGACTGGTCAGTCTCGACCTCGGGGCCATGGTCGCCGGCGCGCAGTACCGGGGTCAGTTCGAGGAGCGCCTGAAGAGCGTGCTCGAAGAGATCACCGGCAGCGACGGGCAGATCATCACGTTCATCGACGAACTGCACACCGTGGTCGGCGCGGGCAAGGGCGAAGGCTCGATGGACGCCGGCAACATGCTCAAGCCCATGCTCGCGCGGGGCGAGCTGCGGATGGTCGGCGCGACCACCCTCGACGAGTACCGCGAGCACATCGAGGCCGACCCCGCCCTCGAACGACGCTTCCAGCCCGTCCTGGTCGGCGAGCCGTCCATCGAGGACACCATCGGCATCCTGCGCGGGCTCAAGGAACGCTACGAGGTCCACCACGGCGTACGGATCACCGACGCCGCGCTCGTCGCCGCGGCCTCGCTCAGCGACCGCTACATCGCCGACCGCTTCCTGCCGGACAAGGCCATCGACCTCGTGGACGAGGCCGCGTCGCGGTTGCGCATGGAGATCGACTCGCGGCCCGTCGAGGTCGACGTCATCGAGCGGGCGGTACGCCGGCTGGAGATCGAGGAGATGGCGCTGGCGAAGGAGAGCGACCCGGCTTCGGCCGAGCGCCTCGAGCGGCTGCGCGCCGAACTGGCCGACAAGCGGGAACAGCTCACGGCGTTGAGCGAGCGGTGGCAGACCGAGAAGTCGCACATTCAGGCGATCTCCCAGGCCAAGGAGGAGCTGGAGACCCTGCGGGGCGAGGCCGACCGAGCCGAGCGCGACGCCGATCTGGGCCGCGCCTCCGAACTCCGCTACGGCCGCATTCCGGAGCTGGAGCGCAAGCTGGCCGAGGCCGAGAGCGAGCTGGCCGGACTGCAGGATCACGGCGCGATGCTCAAGGAGGAGGTCGGCCCGGACGACATCGCCGAGGTGGTGGCGTCGTGGACCGGCATTCCGGCCGGGCGGATGCTGGAGGGTGAGACGGCCAAGCTGCTGCGGATGGAGGACTCCCTCGGTTCCCGGGTCATCGGGCAGCCCGAGGCGGTCGCCGCCGTCAGCGACGCGGTACGCCGGGCTCGGGCCGGCATCGCCGACCCCGATCGGCCCACCGGCTCGTTCCTGTTCCTCGGCCCGACCGGCGTCGGCAAGACCGAGTTGGCCAAGGCGCTCGCCGAGTTCCTCTTCGACGACGAGCGCGCGATGGTCCGCATCGACATGAGCGAGTACGCCGAACGTCACGCGGTCGCCCGGCTCGTCGGCGCACCGCCCGGCTACGTCGGATACGACGAGGGCGGGCAGCTCACCGAGGCGGTCCGGCGGCGTCCGTACTCCGTCGTGCTCCTTGACGAGGTGGAGAAGGCCCACCCCGACGTCTTCGACATCCTGCTGCAGGTGCTGGACGACGGGCGGCTCACCGACGGCCAGGGGCGTACGGTCGACTTCCGCAACACCATCCTGATCCTGACCTCGAACCTGGGCTCGCACGCCATCGCCGATCCGACGCTGAGCGACCAGCAGCGGCAGGACTCGGTCATGGCGACTGTCCGGGCGCACTTCAAGCCGGAGTTCCTCAACCGCCTCGACGACATCGTGGTCTTCCACGCCCTGAGCCAGGACGAACTCTCCGCCATCGTGGAGATCCAGATCGACCGGCTACGCCGTCGGCTGGCCGAGCGGCGGCTCACCCTGGAGGTGACGCCGGAGGCGCTGGGCTGGCTGTCCGGGCACGGCTACGACCCGGTCTACGGCGCGCGTCCGTTGCGGCGGCTGGTGCAGACGGCGATCGGCGACAAGCTCGCCCGCGCCCTGCTCGGCGGGGAGATCCACGACGGCGACACCGTGCGCGTCGACCGAGAGAACGACGGGCTCATCCTCAAACAGTGACCGAGTTCCCTCGAACAGTGGGGTTATCCTGCTGAAACAGCGGACGTGGGGACGGTCGAGATCGGATAGCGTCGCCGGTCATGACCGCCCCCACCGTCGTCACGGGTGACTTCGTCCCGGCCGGACCCCAGCGTGGCCCGCGACCGGCCACCGTCACCATCGGAGCCGCGTTCCAGGCGGCGGCCGTAGTGGTTTTCCTGCTACTGATCGCGGCCGCATGGCTCACCCGGGCGCAGTACGACGGCTTCGCCGACGAGGCGGCCCGGCTCGTGTCGACCCGGCCAGGCGAACTCGAAGCCGAGCATGACAGCAACCTGACCATGGCGATCGTGATCAGCGTCCTGGTCGCCCTGCCCGCGCTGTGGTTCGGCGCGACGTTGTGGCCGCTCTTCCGCGGCGCCAACGTGGCCCGCATCCTGGCCGCCATCGGTGCCTTCACCATCCCCGGCCTGGGCCTGCTGATGGTGATCGGCAGCTGCGTGAGCGGCATGTTCCTGCTGTT
>JABFYB010000351.1 GCA_013361475.1 Hamadaea sp. | reverse complement strand
CGCAGAATACTGTCTATCTATCAGGCAGGGTTCCTGATAGTTTACGCGGCGATCAGGCACGAAGCGAGGACCGGGAGGGGCCGCACAATGGGTGGGATGGTCTACGACCTGCGCGAGGTGAGGCGGGCCCGGTATGCCGTGGCCGCCGTCTTCGCCGTACACGGCGCCGTCACCGGCTCGTTCGCGACACGCGTGCCGTGGATCGCGGATCACGCCGGCGTCAGCGCGGGCCAGCTGGGGCTGGCACTCGCCTTCCCCGCGCTCGGCGCCTCCCTGGCGATGCCGTTGGCGGGCAGCATCAGTCACCGCTTCGGCGCCCGGAACGCACTGCGCGGACTGATCGCCCTGTGGACGCTCGCCCTCACCCTGCCCTCCCTCGCCCCCAATCTGCTGACCCTCTGCCTGGCGCTGTTCACCTACGGCGCGACGGCGGGCATGGCGGACGTGGCGATGAACGCGCTCGGCGTCGAGGTCGAGACCCGCCTCGGCCGCTCGATCATGTCGAGCCTGCACGGCATGTGGAGCGTCGGCGCCCTGGTCGGCTCGGCGGCCGGCACGCTCGCGGCCCATCTGGGCTCGGACGCCCGGCTGCACCACGCGTTCGCGGCGGCGATCCTCACCGTCCTCGGCGTCCTGGCCTGCCGTTGGGTGCTCGACCTGCAGCCCGCCGAGGACGAGGAGCCGCCGCCCCGGTTCGCGCTGCCGCCGAAGTCGGCGCTGCTCATCGGCGCGGTCGGGTTCTGCGCGGTCTTCGCGGAGGGCGCGAGCCTGGACTGGTCGGCGGTCTATTTGCGGGACCAGCTGGAGACCTCGGCCGGGCTCGCGGCGGCGTGCACTACCGGGTTCACGCTCACCATGGCGATCGCCCGGCTCGTCGGTGACAGGGTGGTCGACCGTTACGGCGCGGTGCGCACCGTCCGGTTCAGCGGCGTCCTCGCCACACTCGGCGGGCTGCTCATCGTCGTGTCGGACCGGCCGGCCGCGGCGATGGCCGGGTTCGCGCTGCTGGGGCTGGGCATCGCGGTGGTCGTGCCGCTGTGCTTCGCGGCGGCGGGCCGCAGCGGCCCCAACCCGTCGCTGGCCATAGCGGGCGTCGCGACGATCACGTACACCTCGGGTCTCATCGCCCCGAGCGCGATCGGCGGGATCGCGCAGGCGACCAGCCTGATGGTGTCCTTCTGCCTGGTCACCCTGCTGGCCTCGGGCATCGCCGTGTTCGCGAAGGTCCTGCGGGCCGGCGACCGCGACCGCCCGAAGGTGAGCCGGCCGGACGCGGCGGTTCCCGACCCGCGGCACTGACGCTCTCGCCGGTCGGCGGGTATCCCCATCGGCGCCGATCAGCCCTGGTCGGCGCCGTCCCGGGCGTCCCGGACAATGGTCCGGACACTCACCCGCCCGACGAAAGTGAAACCGCACCATGGATCTCGGCGTCCGCTGGAAACTGCACGGCGACGGACGCACTCCGGCGCCCGGAGCGGTGGTCCGGCCCGACGAACGGCTCTCCTGGCCCCGCACGTTCGGGCTCGGCGCCCAACATGTGGTGGCGATGTTCGGCGCGTCGTTCGTGGCGCCGGTCCTGATGGGGCTCGACCCCAATCTGGCGATCATGATGTCGGGCGTCGCGACGGTCGTCTTCCTGCTCGCCACGCGCGGCCGGGTGCCCAGCTACCTCGGCTGCTCCCTCTCCTTCGTCGGCGTCGCCGCGGTCATCCGGGCCGACGGCGGTACGAGCGCGACCGTGACCGGCGCGGTGTTCGTCGTCGGCGTCGTGCTGTTCCTGATCGGTCTCGCCGTACGGCGCTTCGGGGCGCGGATCATCCACGCCACGATGCCGCCGATCGTCACCGGCGCCGTGGTGATGCTGATCGGCTTCAACCTCGCCCCCGTGACGGCCTCCACGTACTGGCCGCAGGACCAGTGGACGGCGCTGCTGGTGATGCTGTTCACCGGGCTGGCCGTGGTCTGTCTGCGCGGGTTCTGGTCCCGGATCGCGATCTTCCTCGGCCTGCTCTTCGGGTACGGCATCTCCTGGGCCTTCGACCGGATCTTCGGCCGGATCCACTCGGTCGACGCGAGCGGCAAGCTCACCGACCACTGGCGGCTCGACCTCTCCGGGGTCTCGAAGGCCGACTGGATCGGGCTGCCCGAGCTGCACGGCCCGTCCTTCCAGTGGTCGGCGATCCTCGTCGCGCTGCCCGTCGTCATCGCCCTGGTCGCCGAGAACGCCGGGCACGTCAAGGCGGTCGGCGAGATGACCGGCGACAACCTGGACGACCGGCTCGGCACGGCCATCTCCGCGGACGGCGCCGCCTCGATGCTCTCCACGGCGGTGGGCGGCCCGCCCAACACCACGTACTCCGAGAACATCGGCGTGATGGCCGCGACCCGCGTCTACTCCACCGCCGCCTACTGGGCCGCCGCCGGCTTCGCGCTGCTCTTCGGCGTCTGCCCCAAGTTCGGCGCGATCGTGGCCGCGATCCCGGGCGGCGTCCTCGGCGGCATCACCGTCATCCTGTACGGCATGATCGGCCTGCTCGGCGCGCAGATCTGGATCAACGCCGAGGTGGACCTGCGCAATCCGCTGAACCTGGTGCCGGCCGCGGCGGGCATCATCATCGGCGTCGGCAACGTCACCATGGAGTTCACCGACACCTTCGAGCTCAGCGGCATCGCGCTGGGCACGCTGGTGGTCATCACCGGCTACCACGCGCTGCGCGCCTTCGCCCCGGCCCACCTCAAGACGCAGGAGCCGTTGCTGGACGAGGGGACGTCGTCCTACGACGAGGAGACCGACGCCGACGGCGGGCCTCAGCGCGCCAAGTCATAGGCGTACGACGCCGTGAACGTCCCCGGCCTCCCCTTGCACCCGTCCGACTCCCCCGGCAGCTTCACCCACAGGTAGGCGTCGATCCGTGCCTCCCCCGTGGCGAGCGTCGGTGCCCGGCCCAGCTTGCGGCCGGACGGGTCGCACCACTCCCCGTCGGCCGGGGCACCCGCGCCGTTGCGGCTGGTGTCGATGACGGCGCCGAGCGAGGCCGGGCCGCCGAGGGCGTCGAGGACCTGACGGTCGTAGGCGATCTCGTCGGCCGTGGTGCGGAAGTTGGAGACGTTGCTGAAGAC
>JABFYB010000142.1 GCA_013361475.1 Hamadaea sp. | reverse complement strand
AGAGGCGCGCGGTCGACCTGTGCCGCGTGGCCGCCTGCCTGTGTCGCCCCGTCTTCTGACGGCGGCGTCGGCAGTCATGCCTGCCTTCTCCTCGAGCCTGTAGAGGCTTCAGCGACGCCGCCGTCGTACGTACCCCGTTCCCTCAGGGTCGGGCGCGACGCATACGGCATCGATGAATGTAGCTGAACGCGCGAGCGCCGACTCACCCTAGCCATCCATCAAGGGAGAGCTTTCCATGAGTCGCGACACCGCACTCGTCACCGCCGACTGGGCCGAGAAGAACCTCGAGACCCCCGGCGTCGTCTTCGTCGAGGTCGACGAGGACACCACCGCCTACGACGGCGGGCACATCCCCGGCGCTGTGAAGATCGACTGGAAGACCGATCTGCAGGACCAGGTTCGCCGGGACTTCGTGAACAAGCAGCAGTTCGAGGCGCTCCTGTCGGCCCGCGGCATCGCCAACGACGACACGGTGATCCTCTACGGCGGCAACAACAACTGGTTCGCCGCGTACGCGTACTGGTACTTCAAGCTGTACGGGCACGGCGACGTCCGGCTGCTCGACGGTGGTCGCAAGAAGTGGGAGCTGGACGCCCGGCCCTACACCAAGGACGTCCCTAACCGTCCCGCGACCGCCTACGTGGCTCAGGACCAGGACCTGTCCATCCGCGCCTTCCGCGACGACGTCGTGAAGGCGATCGGCGTGCAGAACCTCGTCGACGTCCGCAGCCCCGACGAGTACGCCGGCCGCCTGCTGGCCCCGGCGCACCTCCCGCAGGAGCAGGCGCAGCGCGCCGGCCACGTGCCGACCGCGATCAGCGTCCCGTGGAGCAAGGCGGCCAACGAGGACGGCACGTTCAAGACCGACGACGAGCTGAAGGAGCTCTACACGGCGGCCGGCTTGGACACCTCCAAGGAGACCATCGCGTACTGCCGCATCGGCGAGCGTTCCTCGCACACCTGGTTCGTCCTGCACGAGCTGCTCGGCGAGCCGAGCGTGAAGAACTACGACGGAAGCTGGACCGAGTACGGCTCGCTGGTTGGCGTGCCGGTGTCGCTGGGCGACGAGCCCGGTTCGCTGGAGGGCTGATCGATATGACCGTCACGTCTTGCGCCGCCCCCGACCAGGCGGCCCCCATCCCCGCGAGCGTCGACCTCGAGAAGGAGACCGTGATCTCCGGCGTCGTCCTCGCCGCCTCCGGTGACCCGGTCGCCGGGGCCTACGTCCGGCTTCTCGACCGCACCGGTGAGTTCACCGCCGAGGTCGTGACCTCGCCGGCCGGTCGTTTCCGGTTCTTCGCCGCGCCCGGCCAGTGGACCGTCCGCGCGCTGTCGCGCTTCGGCAACGGCGGCGGCGAGGTCTCCGTCGACCGCGGCGTCAACGAGTTCCAGGTGTCCGTCTCCTAGGCCCATGCTCTTACCAGACAGGGCGCGTCACCGAGAGGTGCCGCGCCCTGTCACTATTGGCCCATGCGCAAGCGCACTCTGCTCATCGCGGGGGTCGCGGCCTGGGCTCTGCTCCTGGTCGGCCTGGCCGTCTACTCCTACCACCGCGATCCGGCGACCGTGCCCGGCCAGACCACCGTGGCCCAGGCCAAGGCCACCATGGATCAGGTCACGGGGGAACTCACGACCGTCTCCAGCAGTGTCAAGATCAGCGAGTACGCCGAAAGCCCGTGCGACATCTCGAATGCTCGGAGCGGGCGATCCGTCAAACGAGAGCTGACCTTCACGACCGCCCCCGGGGACGAGGCGACCCTGCTCCGTTCGATCGCCGCGGGACTGCCGACGGCGTACCACGCGACCACGACGGAAAGCGACACCACGGTGACCATGTACGCCGACGCCGGCAATTTCGTCGCCGTACGCGGTCGCAAGGGCGCCGACCCCGGATCGGTCGTGGTGTCGCTGCTGTCCGGCTGCCGCGAAGGTCAGTAGACGAGCGCCTGGACTCCGTCGGCCAGGACTTCCTCGACGAACGACGCCGCACCGGCGATGCGTACGCCGGAGATCACGTCGGCTTGGGTGATGTTGCGCCGCTGTGCGCACTGCGTGCACAAGGTGACCTGGCCACCGGCGACGATGGCGGCGAGCAGATCCTGCAGGGGTGCCGAGTGCGGCAGGTCGAACTCCTCGGCCCGTCCTGGCAGCGCGTACCAGCTGGATTCTCCCGTCAGCCAGAGCGAGACCTCGGCCCCGGCGGCGACGGCGGTCGCCGCGACCGTGAACGCCTGCCCGCAGCGTTCCGGGGCGTCGCGACCCGCGGTGACCTTGACGACAAGCTTTCGACTCATACCCCGCAGCCTAAGATGGGCGACGTGGTCACCGAGATCGGGTTCGTGAGCCTGCTGGTGGCGGGCTTCGGAGCCCTCGCCGGCGGCCTCGTCTACGTCGCAGTTCGAATCGCAAGGGGACGCTGGTGAGTGAGAATCCGATGCAGCCGCCGTGGCTCAA
The DNA here is from genome assembly GCA_013361475.1 of Hamadaea sp. Lineage (GTDB taxonomy): Bacteria > Actinomycetota > Actinomycetes > Mycobacteriales > Micromonosporaceae > Hamadaea. Next base: position 668 of record JABFYB010000142.1, on the reverse strand, counting down.
CGCGCCGCCGGTGGAGCCGTACCCCTATGCGGACACGCACGATCTGCGCGAGGGCCCGGATCTGCACCACGATCTGTTGGGCCTGCTGCCGTTCGTCGGCGTGTGGCGCGGTCGCGGCAAGGGCGGCTACCCGACCATCGAGGACTTCGACTACGCCCAGGAGATCCGGATCAGCCACGACGGCCGGCCGTTCCTGAACTACGACTCGCGCGCCTGGCTGATCGAGGAGGACGGCACGCCGATCCGGCCCGCCTTCCGAGAGGTCGGCTGGTGGCGACCGGCGACCAACGGCGACGAGGTCGAGATGCTGCTGACCAACCCGACCGGGATCATGGAGCTCTACTTCGGCAAGGCGGAGGCCAACCCGCCCCGGCTCGACGTGCAGACCGACGCCGTCGTGCGTACGCCGACCGCCAAGGAGGTGCGGGCGGGGCACCGCCTGTTCGGCATCGTCAACGGCGAACTGCTGTACGCGTACGAGATGGCGGCAGTGGGCCAGCCGATGCAGGACCACTTGAGCGCGAGGCTGGTCCGCGTCGGCGGCTGACACTGCCGCCCGCTCGATTAGAAGATCGGCCGGATCACCAGGTACGCGAGGATCGAGATGAGGGCGGCGCCCGGGAAGGTCAGCACCCAAGCGGTGACGATGTTCCCGGCGACACCCCAGC
>JABFYB010000253.1 GCA_013361475.1 Hamadaea sp. | reverse complement strand
GCGGCGCCGGGGGTGGGCGTCTGGCACGGGCCGAAGCCTACTCGCGGGTCTACTACAGAAGTTGCAGACGACGGGAGCCCGCACGGTACTATCCTGCGCGTGGTCCGGGTCCTCGTCGTTGATGATCAGATTCTGATCCGGGCCGGCTTGGTCGCACTCCTCAACGCCGCTCCCGGCATGGAGGTCGTCGGCGACGCCGCCGACGGCAGGCAGGCGATCGCGATGGCGGCCGAGCACAAGCCCGACGTCGTCGTGATGGACGTGCGGATGCCCGGCCTCGACGGCATCTCCGCCACCCGCCAGATCGTCTCGCAGGGCGACACGCCGCCCCGCGTGCTGATCCTGACCACGTTCGACCTCGACGAATACGTCTACCAGGCGCTCCGCGAGGGGGCCAGCGGGTTCCTCCTGAAGGACACCCCGCCCGAACGGCTCCTGGCCGCGGTCACCACGGTCGCCGCGGGCGACATGCTCTTCGCGCCCACCGTCACCCGGCGGCTCATCGAGGCGTACGCGCCGTCGGGTGTGCCCGGCGCGGGCGAGTACGCCGAGCAATTGGCCACGCTGACCGCCCGGGAGCTCGAAGTCGTCCGCTGGGTGGCCCGAGGTCTGTCCAATCAGGAGATCGCCGATCAACTCGTCGTCTCTGAGGCGACGGTGAAGACGCATCTCAACCGCGCCATGGTCAAGCTCCGGCTGACCAACCGCGCTCAGGCGGTCGTGTACGCGTACGAGGCGGGGCTGGTCACGCCTCGCCGCATGCAGACCCCTTAGAGCAGCCGGCCCGGCCCGAACTTCACCGGTACGCCCGGCGAATAGAGCACGCTCGTCGGCGGCCCGGCCGGCACCGGTACGCCGCTCGCACTGAGCAGCCGGTCGTCGAAGGTCAGCAGCTCGGCCCGGTGCAGCGGCCATTCGGGGTGGTCGTTGGGCAGGTAGAGGGTCCGCCCGTACCAGCGGACGTGCAGCCCCCAGCGTGCGGTGACGAACTGCTCCATCGGGCTCGGCTCGGCAATGGGCGCGCCGATCCGGACGGCGATACGGCTCGGCAGCCCGCGCGGCCCCGGCCAGCGCCTCCGGGAGGCGTAGACGATCCGGTCGCCCGAGCGCTCGATGCTCATCGACGACCAGATGTACGGCAGCCGCAGCGCGGCCCGGCCGCACAGCACCGGGATGAGCCGGGCGGCGTCCAGCGACCGGAACACCACCCCACGGCGTCCCGCGTCGTCGACCGAATAGAGGCGCACGTTGGTCTCGGCGAACGTGCCGAGGTAGGGCAGGCCCGGTCCGGCCAGCAGCCCGACGCGGTACATCTCGAAGGGCACCAGCCCGACGTAGGTGACGCCGTCGAGGGTGTCCGGGCGCGTACCGGGTGGGAGGAGTCCCGCGACCAGCGCCGGATCGACCGGCCAGTGCAGCATCGTCAGCCGCCGCCACTGCTGGACCAGCAACCGGGCGCGTACCGGCCGGGGGGTCAGCGGGGTCACCGGCTCGACAGCCACGGTCATCTCAGAACACCACGTTCAGCAGGACGGTCAGCAGGATCGACAGCCCGATCGAGACCGCGATCATGATCAGGCAGCCCGTCGCGCCGCCGAGCGGCCGCACGTCCCAGTTCCCGATGCGCACCCCTTGATCCTCCCACCGGGAATCGGCCACCGCGACCGATCAGGCGCCCCCGAGGAGGTCGAGGCGTTCTTGATCCACCTTCGCCGCCTGCCGTGTGGCGGCCTCGTAACGAGACCGGAGCCGGGTGCGTACCTGGCCGACGGCGTTCGCGCAGAGCTCGACGTCCATCAGGGCTTCCCGGATCTGGTCCCGCACTTTCAGGTCGGTGAATATGTTGTCGAACCAGACGTCGAGGAACCGGGTCATGCCGTCGACCGCGAGATCCGGCAGCCGGACCGGGAACTCGGACACATCGGCCAGCTCGGTCCGCAAGACCGCCAGCCGCTCGCTCGCCTGCGACGCCGCCCGCGCCGCCGCGTCGAGCCGATCGTGCTTGATGGAGCTGCTGATCGCCCCACCGCCGAAGAACGTGTCATAGGTGGACCACCCCGAGGCGCTGTCCAGCGACGATTTCGTCGACGCGAGCGCCTGGGCCGCGGCGTCTGCCGCGCCGATCGCCTCCGCCAGCTCCGTGAGTTCGGCGTCGAGGCGTCCGCGGTCGGCCGCCAGCCGCAACAGCCGGTCACCGGGCTCGCCGCCCTGTTCCGCCAGGAAGGCCTCCTTCTCCGCGAGGATCTGCTCGTACGCGTACCGCGCGTCGCGGAGTTCGAGCAGCCGGGCCTCGGCGGCCGAGTGTTCGCGGTTGACCGTGGCCAGCCTCGCCTCCGCGTCGGCGAGCTTGAACGCGGCGGCCGCGGCTTCGGCCTCCTCCCGCGCCAGCGCCTCGTCCCGGCGGCCCCGCAAGGAGGCGAGCACCGAACTCAGCGACAGCCGGAGGAGGGCGTCGACGTCCCGCTGTTCCGCCTTCGCGCGTACGCGCAACGCCGACACCTGATCGCGCAACGCGCCTCGGCGTACCACCAGGTCTTTGCGACGAGCCTCGGTGACCTCGTGCTCGCGCAGTGCCGCGGCCGCGGCGGTCAGCCGGTTCTGGATCTCGGTCAGCATCTCGCCAGTGCAGCACCCGTACGCAAGGCCTGGGTGCGCCGGGGACCTATCACTGTCCCCGGCGCGGACGCTCACCAACCGACGGCGACCAGGAGGTACTGGGGGTTGCCGTGGGAGACGAACGACGACTGCCCTGCGTAGTCGTCGTAGGGGAACCCGTACGCGAGCCGGTCGATGGCGTGGTCGTGCCAGAACTTGGCGTAATAGTTGGCCGGAGCCCCCTGGTAGTACAGGCTCGGCGTAGACCATTGGGACTGTGGCAGATGGGCGACGTGCCGGTTGAGCGCCGAGCACATCCCGGCGTCGTTGGCGAGTACGCCCGCGCAGCCGAAGATGTCGGAGGTCGGCGCGGAGACCCCGACGGAATTGGCGTAGCTGGTGAAGTAGTTGGCGTTCACGCCACCGGTCCGGAAGCTGGGATCGCTGCCGGGCGCGATGATCCGGTACGGCGCCTGGGTCTGCGCCAGCACCTTGAACTCCTGCGGCACCTCGTTGATGAACTTCTGG